>CAYUPD010000054.1:0-8444 GCA_964446645.1 uncultured Rhodospirillaceae bacterium | reverse complement strand
GCTTCTTCGATTCGTCGGAGCCTTGGTTGGCCTGCTTCTGGTTGATGAACGTATCAATAATAATGGCCGTTTTGCCGGTCTGACGGTCGCCAATGATAAGCTCGCGTTGGCCACGACCGATCGGAACCAGCGCGTCAAGCGCCTTAAGGCCCGTCTGCATCGGCTCGGAAACCGAGCGGCGCGGAATAATGCCCGGCGCCTTGACTTCGACGCGCGACATCTTGACGTTCAAGAGAGGCCCCTTGCCGTCAATGGGGTTGCCGAGAGCATCCACGACGCGGCCCAAAAGGCCCCTGCCGACCGGAACTTCGACGATGGCTCCCGTGCGCTTGACCATGTCGCCTTCGCGAATGGTGCGGTCGTCGCCGAACACGACGACGCCGACGTTGTCGGTTTCGAGGTTGAGGGCCATGCCCTTGACGCCGCTCGAGAACTCGACCATTTCGCCCGCGCGGACGTTGTTAAGTCCGTAAACGCGCGCAACGCCGTCGCCGATCGACAAAACCTGCCCGACTTCGGCGATTTCGGTCGTCGCGCCGAATCCGGCGATTTGCTGCTTGAGAACCGATGAAATTTCAGAAACGCGAATATCCATACCTGCAGCTCCTTATGTTTGGCCGTTTTGGCGTTACGCCGCCGCGGTCGTTCCCTTCAATGTTCTTTCCAGACGGTCGAGCTTCGTTTTAACCGAAGCGTCGACAAGCTGAGACCCGATTTTTACCGTAAGTCCGCCGATAATCGACGGGTCTTCGATAACTTCGAGGCGAATTTTTCCGCCCGTCGCGGATGTCAAAAGCGAGGCCAATTTCTGGCGCTGTACCTCGGTCAACGGACGCGCCACGCGCACGTCGGCGCGGTATTCGCCGCGGCGAGAGCTAACCTCGTCCATGAAACTTTCGATCAATACCGGCAAGAGATTCAGGCGGCGGTTTTGAGCGATAACCATAAGAAAATTGGCCGTAACCTTATCGGCTCCGATAATATCCGCGATCTTCTTGGCAACGGAGCAAACGGCCTCGTGGTTAAGGCGCGGATCGGTGGCGATAAAGCGCCATTCCGGGCTTTCGCCCCACAAACTGCGGAGATTCTGCATATCGGCGATCACCGCTTCGACTTTTCCCTCTTCCTCAGCCAGCTCAAAAAGCGCATCGATATAACGACCGGCCAGAATGGCGTTCTCGCCTGAAACAGGGGTAGAAGCGGTGGTTTTCTCTGTCACGGGAAATGACCTAAGAAAGTTAAGATTCTCAACTCCGCGCATCAGATAGCAAAGCCGCCTTCACTATGCAACTAAAGTTGTGCGATTCTTTTTTCTATGCAAGAAAGCCCCTGAAACGGGGGCTGGCCTTTGTCCGCCGGGCCTCGAAAATTAACGCTTTGATAGGATATATCGCTTATCTTTTCTCTTTCGTATGAACCTGATCGTTGGCGGCTCTCTGTTAGGATCGTCAATGAGTTAGGGGCCATATTAAACCCATAAGGACGTCTCATGTTCGATCAAACTTTTCAAGCGCTTGACGCCGTCGCGACTCAGAAATTTCTGGCCGATGTCGCTCCCCTTGTCTCTCCCATCAAGTTTGCGGACGGAAAAACCTCCGTTCAGTGCGCCTCGTTGCCGTTTTACGACGATTTCAAGCTTTATGCCGTTTCCGATTCGTCCCTGCCGCCGCCGAACACGCGCTATCTGCTGCACAAGACGGGCGATGCGGGCCTTATGAACTGGACGAACGAGCCGATTTACGCCGTCAACGAACGCGCGCCGATCAAGATTGACCGCAAGACGTGCCTTCCCTATGCCCGATTCTTTTTCCACTTTGTGCGGGGACAGTTGGGCCGCTTCATTATCGTCGAAAAGCCCGAAGAAGTCGTTTGGCTCGCCAACGCCAACGACGAAGAGAAGAAAGAGGTCAACAGCCGCCTTATGCCCCTCACCTACAAGGGCATCGGCCGCGACAACCTTATTACCCTGACGGCAACGGTTGTTTTTAAGAACGCCCTTTTCCAGACGGATATCAAGATCGCGCCGTTTGAGATGGACGTTTTCGACGCCGAGCTTAACGCGCCCGAACATTTCTCGATCGGCCAGATGAAGTTGACGAACGAAGACCTTCTGCTCGAAGATTTGAACGTTCCGGTCGATCCGCCCCCCGGAGAATTCGGCTAAAAACATAGGCTTCATCGGAACGATGAAACACCCCGTCCGAATTAGGGTTTTGCAAGAGTGACTCCATCCGCACGCATTCAGGCAACGCTTGATCTGTTGCAAGAAATAGCCGATACGCCCCGTCCCGCCGACGCCATCGTTAGCGGCTATTTTCGCGCACGCCGTTACATCGGAAGCCATGACCGAGCCGATGTTTCATCGCGGCTTTATGCCGTTTTGCGTCATCAGGCCCGGCTCGATTGGTGGATTAAAAAACAAAGCCTGCCCCCCTCGCCCCGCCTGAGGCTTATCGCGTGGCTGGTTTTGAACGATAAATTGCCGATGAAGGTTCTCGGCGAGATTTTCAGCGGCAATAAGTTCGCCCCCAAGGAAATTGAAGAGCCCGAACGCGTCTTCATCCGCATCCTCGACGGCCATACGGTCGAGCATCCGCAGATGCCGGAGGACATTCTGGTCGAGTGCCCTCCGGACAGCCTCGACGCTTTCAAGAAAAAATTCGGGAAGAATTTTCTGCGCGAAATGCGCGCAATGCTGGAGCCAGCGACGCTGGATTTACGCATCAATCCTTTAAAAACGACGCGCGAAGAAATCTTAAAACAGCTTAAGGATGCGGATCTCAAGGCCAAGGCCTGTTCTTTATCGCCTTGGGGCATCCGCGTGTTCGAGCGCCCTTCGCTCAGCGCCCTGCCGATGCTTAAAAACGGGCTTGTCGAAATTCAGGACGAAGGCTCGCAAATGGTGGCGTTCGCCACGAACGCGAAGCCCGGCGAGCGCGTGGTCGATTTCTGCGCCGGAGCCGGGGGCAAAACTCTGGCCATCGCCGCGATGATGAAAAACAAGGGCACCATCATCGCCTGCGACGTGATGGACAAGCGCCTCAAGCGAAGCGCCGAGCGCCTTCGCCGCGCGGGAATTCACAACGTCGAAACGCGCGTCCTCAGCAGCGCGCGCGACGCATGGGTCAAAAAGCACAAAGGCTCTTTCGACCTCGTCCTGACCGATGCGCCGTGCAGCGGAACGGGAACGTGGCGGCGCAATCCCGACGCGCGGTGGAGGCCTCTCGGCCCCGGCCTTAACGCGCTTCTCAAGACGCAGGCCGATATTCTCGACAGCGCGGCGCGTTTGGTTAAAAACGGAGGCCGCCTCGTCTACGCGACGTGCTCGCTTCTTGCGGACGAAAACGAAAAGCAAATCGAAAAATTCCTCGCCGAACATCCCGACTTTTCATTGTCGCCGTGCGGCCTCGAAGGCGCCGATTATCTGGCCCTCTCGCCCGCGCAGCACGGCACGGACGGCTTCTTCGCCGCCGTGATGACAAGGAAGACTACATCGTCGGTTTAAAATAGGCGCGGGCTTTATAGGGATCGTCGGAGAAATCCATGATTTTCAGATTCCCGTTCCATTGAGCCGTTTCGATCAATTCCTGACCGTGGATGCGCAAAACCATGGAGTTTAAGGACGAACTGTAGTCGACAAAGACTATTACGTTCAGCACTTTTTCCGCGATGGAAGCGGCCTTATTCAGGCCTTCATCGGCATAGTCCGGAACAGGCAAATCGATAATCGGATAGGCCTTCTCGGTCGCACACGGCGTTCGTATGTGCTTAAACCACCAATCGGTTCTGATGGAATTTATAAATGCTTCTTCGTCGAATGGAATCATTGTCTGTTTTCCCTCTACCTGTCGTCCTAAAAATTATCGGCTCCAAAAATGCAAAAAAGACGCGCCAAGATTACGCCGCCAGCGTCCTATGAGGGAATAAGCGAAATATGCCCGGGCACATTTCCGTACCCTCCGCGTTGAGGGACAAGATGAATGTCGCCGCTATCCTCATGCTGCCATTCGGAAGGCGAAAGCATAAGTCCTTTCCGATATAAGGCCTCAACAACGGGAAGAAATCCCGGCTCATAAGATTCATTTTCTCGAACGATTTTGCTGATGCTGTCGCGAGCGATCTTTAAGGCTTTTTGATTGAGCAAGCCGCGACGGTCGAAAGCTTCGATCAAATTGCAAAGTTTGGCTTCCGAGTCGAAGCTATAATGGCTGGCCTCAACGGCACACACAAGATGCTCCGGGCGCGCTTTCGCTCCGCCATCGATATAGATCAAAGCGGTTTCGAAATTTCCCGCCAAAAAAGCGACATCCAAGGGGGTTTCATGGTTAAACCCCACATCGCGGACATCGAGAGAATACCCTTCCTCGACAAGATGCCGGGCAAACTCGGTTCCGTCCGAACGCGCCGCAACAAGATGGGCGTATGTCGGCCTGTTGATGTTCGCTAGAGCGAATTTGTCCAATCCTCTTTTTTCCAGCCATTTAAACAATTTAAGATCGCCGTTTTCTGCCGCCACATGGCCTGCATTCTTTTTATAGAAATTTATAACATTAACGTCCCGCACATAAGGGAAAACGGCTTCCACAAGAGGAATGGCTAAATGTTTGCGGTGATAAGGATCGGCTGCAGCGACAAAGCTTTCGCCGCCAAACGTTACGCCGATCTCCGCCAACTTTGGAATCAACTCAAACCGTCCCCACACGAGAGCATTGGATAAACTTGCATCGGAGACCAAGCCCATCGGATCGCCGTTGACATTGGCGACAAGCGCCTCAAAAATTTCGATACGCTGCGCCGGCGTGAACCGATCCGTCTGATAATTCTTTTGGTTTTCGGAATCGCTCAAAGAAACACAATAATTAATATGATCGCATAAAAGAAGATCAAGGGCTTTAAGCTCATGCTCGCGATCGAATCCGTATCCGATCCCCAAAGGCTGGGTCGCGTTTACTCCGGAGTTGGCCAACGACAGAGCACCCTCAAAATTTCCGCTGCGAATTGCATCCGCAAGATTGTCCGCCGAGAGTTTTTCTTTTCGCATATGGCGCTCCAACAATAATTAAAATATAGGCATTCAAACGCGGCAATTATAACGCGGCCTATTGCTTTCGCATCAATATTCATTCACAAATTTTTGCATATAAATCAATGCACAAAGACTCAGATGGGCGGCTAAGCCGCCAGCGCCTGCGCAATGCTGTCAAACAGCATTTTCCCGTCCGTGCTGCCGTGCAGTTCTTCGGTGGCGTCTTCGGGATGCGGCATCATGCCCAGCACGTTACGTTTTTCGTTCAATATCCCGGCGATATCGTTGATGGAGCCGTTTGGATTCTCGCGATAGCGGAACGCGACGCGCCCCTCGCCTTCCAGCTTCTTGAGCGTTTCGGGATCGGCAAAATAATTGCCGTCGCCGTGCGCGATAATCATGCGCAAGTCCTGCCCTTTTTTGCACAGGCGCGTAAAATCGCTTTCGGCATTTTCGACCTTCAGCGTCACGGCCTTGCAGATAAACTTGAGGCTCTTGTTGTGAAGCAAAATCCCAGGCAAAAGGCCGGACTCGCATAAAATCTGGAAGCCGTTGCAAATTCCCCAGACGCGGACGCCTTGCGCGGCGCGGGCTTTGACTTCCTGCATGATCGGCGCATGAGCCGCCATCGCGCCCGTGCGCAAATAATCGCCGTACGAGAATCCGCCGGGCAAAAGGATCAGATCGACCTTGGGCAAGGTTTTGTCCGTATGCCAAACGACGTGGGGCTTTTGCCCCGTGACGCGCTCGAGCGCCAGAATTGCGTCTCTTTCGCGATTGGTGCCCGGAAATACGATAACGGCCGATTGCATAAAACGAATCCCGAATTCTGTGGAAAGCGTTGCCAACTTAGGGCATTTTGGGGCGGAATAAAAGCCCAGAGTCGCGTTCCTTAACGAAGCTGACGATATGTCCTTTCTCGCCCCGTCCGACAACCTTTCGATCCCCGAAAAACTGCGGTTATTGAACTGGGGAATGATCGCCATCATCCTCCTGATCGGCGCCATCGGCATTGCCCTTCTCTATTCCGCCGGAGGCAAAAGCTGGACGCCCTGGGCGGGGCCGCAAACGGCCCGTTTTGGGGTCGGCCTTCTTATCATGATGATCGTGGCCCTGACCGACATCCGCCTGTGGCTGCGGTATGCCTACGTCCTGTACGGAGGGATGCTTGTCCTTTTGCTCGTGGTCGAAATCATGGGACATGTCGGCATGGGAGCGCAACGTTGGATCAACCTTGGTTTTATCGTCATCCAGCCGTCGGAGCTGATGAAAATCACGCTCGTCCTCGCGCTTGCCAAGTATTTTCACAGCCTGTCGCTCGAGGATATCGGCCAGCCCATCAAGCTTATGCTTCCCATGGCCATGGTGGCGTTTCCTGTCTTCCTTGTCCTGCTGCAGCCCAATCTGGGAACGGCCATGCTTTTGGCCTTTGCAAGCCTCGTGATTTTTTTCGTCAGCGGCGTGCGTTGGTGGAAGTTCGTCGTTTTGTTCGTTTTTATCGCCGCCATCGTTCCTATCGCGTGGGATCTTCTGCACGATTATCAAAAAGCCCGCCTGATGATCTTCATGAATCCCGGCATGGACCCCTTGGGGGCAGGATACAACATCATGCAGTCAAAAATTGCCATGGGCTCGGGAGGCCTGTTCGGCAGGGGCTTCGGCCAAGGCACGCAAAGCCAGCTTCAGTTTTTGCCGGAAAAGCACACCGACTTCATTTTCGTCGTTCTGGCCGAGGAGTTCGGCATGCTCGGAGCGTTCTTTCTGCTCGGACTTTATTTTTTGCTTATAGCTTACGGCTTTATTATCGCCCTGACATGCCGCAATCAATTCGGCCGCTTGGCCGCATTCGGCCTGACGTTCTCGTTCTTTCTCTATGTCTTCGTTAACGTCGCCATGGTCACCGGAACCATTCCCGTTGTCGGCATCCCCCTGCCCCTTGTTTCGTACGGAGGCACGGCGATGCTGACTCTTCTTATCGGGTGCGGGATTCTTTTGTCCATTTCGGTGCACCGGGATTTGCGCATCTCGCGCACCGGGCTTAACGAATAAGCACTCAAAGACTTTGAGTTACCTTTTCGTAAAGCGAACCTGAAACCTTGCTTCCCAAGAGCTGAACGCTCGACACGATGGCCAGAAAAATAAGCCCCGTAAGAAGGGCGTACTCGATGGCCGTGGTGCCTTTTTGGGCGCTTATGATTTTGGATAGGAAACGGAGCAAGAGCACTGTCCTTTTAGGGAGAAGCAAGCGAAAGGATGCTTGTCTTAGATGCGGATGTCAACGCCGCCAACGGAAGACCGAAACTACCGGCATAACCGGCATTGCCAAAACGCCTTTTAATTAAGCTCTTCCTTTAACGCGTTAAAAAGCCACGATAGCATATTGAAGATATTGCTTTTTTATAAAAAATTTACCATAATCCCCCTCCTTTCAGACTGGCCCTTCCGTTTAAGTTCCAATGCCCCCGTCAATTCCACCCACTTCGCCGCCTTTGCCGCCGCCCGCTTCGTTCGGGATTAGCCGCTTTACAGCGCTTGTCCTCGGATTTGTGGTCGTCATCTGCATCGGAGGCATCGGCGGAGCCAGCTATATCAAATACCAACTCGACCGCGCCGAAACGACTTTGGCCGCACCGGATGTCGCACTGGGCGGCGATCAGGACCTTTTTGCCCAATTGCGCCGGACGTGGGGATTTAGCGGCTTTTTGGGCTTTGCCCAAAAGTTCGTCTTCTCTCATGACTTGGCGGGCGTCGATGAGATCAAGGCCCGGATCAAAACCGCCGACGAAATCGTCGCCCATCTGCCCGAAAGCGTCCCCGTTCAGACGCGGCAGGAATTAGCCTCCATCGCCACCCTCTTCGACGACGCTTTGCAAAAAATCGCGTCGCCGTCCGGAGGCGAACTCGCCAATGAATTCACGGTTATGGAATTAGGCCCGCTTTACGCCGCGCTGTCCGTTCTTGACGCCCGCGTGATGTCCGACAGCGCGCAAGCGCGCTTCGCCGCGCAAGAACGCGCGCGGTTTTGGGCGACGCTCCTAACCCTTATCAGCTGGGCAAGCCTTGTCGTCGCTGCCGCCTGCGCCGCCGGAATATACATCTCCCTGCGCGATAAAAGATCGGCGCCGATACGCGCGCTGGCGCAAAGCATCCAAAACATGGCGCGCGGCGATATGCGCACGCCCATTTGGGGAACCGAACGTCAGGATATGATCGGCGATCTGGCGCGCGCGGTCGATCTGGCGCGTTATCACTTCAGCCACCTGCCCGATCTGTCGCTTTTAAGCGACGAAGGCCCCGTCCGCCTGCGCTTCGAGGGAGGAACGCGCACGCTGTTCGAAGCGATGATGAAATCCATCTCGGACGACTCCGAGAACATCCGGCTTCAGTCTTCGGGCCTGACGTCGGCAACTGGTTTGTC
>CAYUPD010000053.1:7686-8536 GCA_964446645.1 uncultured Rhodospirillaceae bacterium | reverse complement strand
GAGGAAGCTATTAGCAAACTAAAGGGGATTCCATGTCGTACAAAATCAACATCTTGTCCTGACCAATTTGCAAAGGCATTAGAAGAATATTTAAAATAAGTAGGGCTTTAATTTAAATATTAATATTTCGTTATTATCTTCTCCATAAGCCTTAATATCTATCTTAAATCAAAAATAAAAACTGTATCTTAGATACAGTTTTTATTTTTGTAATTCTTTTTTCTCAAAAAATTTAACGACTTGAAATAATAAAAACATAACAATAATTAATCCATAAAATAACCCTGTATTCTGTGTTAAACTAATCACCTGTTTAACATCTAAATAAATAATCCCTATAGAAGCTAATAGCCAGAATACACTTAAGACCATGTTAATACGTGTAAATTTCATAAATACCATCCCCATTTCTATATACAAACCAAAATATTTTTCACCCTGTCTTAGTTCTTAAACCTATTTGAAACTAAAATGGAATATTTATCTCTACATATATAAAACTATTTTATCAATAAAAAAAAGCGATGTCATTAAACATCGCTTTTTGATTATTTTGTGAAACGCTTTGCAGCTTTTAATGTATTAAATAATAACATCGTAATCGTCATAGGTCCAACTCCACCTGGGACAGGGGTAATGTAAGAAGCCTTCGGTTCAACATTTTCAAAATCAACATCCCCTACTAACTTCCCGCTATCAAGTCGGTTGATTCCAACATCTATCACAACTGCTCCCTCTTTGACCATGTCAGCAGTCACAAATTGAGGGCGCCCTATCGCAACAATTAAAATATCAGCCATTTGAGTTAACGCACTTAAATTTTGAGTGCGAGAATGACAAACTGTTACTG
>CAYUPD010000053.1:0-7676 GCA_964446645.1 uncultured Rhodospirillaceae bacterium | reverse complement strand
TAATAATTGAATAAGTGGTTTGCCGACAATATGACTTCGCCCAATGATGACTGCATGACGCCCTGTTATCTCAACATCATAAGCTTTTAATAATTCAACAACTCCCGCTGGAGTACAGGGCTTTAAAGAATCTAATCCTGAAGCTAAGCATCCAACTTGATACGGATGAAATCCATCTACATCCTTCTTTACATCAATAGCTGAAATAATATGATTTTCATCAATATGTTTCGGTAGTGGTAACTGTACTAAAATTCCATGAACAGAATCATCTTCGTTTAAAAGATTAATTTGTGCTAACAAATCATCTTCAGTAATACTATCTGATAACTCAATCACCGTTGATTTAAAACCAACAGCCTCGCATGAACGTTTTTTATTACGAACATATGTCATTGAAGCAGGATTATTTCCAACAATGATGACCACTAAATGCGGTTGAATCCCTGTTTCATTAATAAATATTTCGGTTTGCGTTTTTAAATCCTCACGTAACGTTTCAGATACCTTTTTTCCATCAATAATTGTGGCCATCATGCTACCTCCTATTCATATAAAGGGAATCTTCCTGTTAACCCTAACACAGATTGACGAATCTCTTCTAGTTTCGATTCATCATCATGATATTTTAATGCATCTGCAATATAACCTGCTAATTCCACCATCTCAGCTTCTTTAAATCCACGAGTCGTCACCGCAGGTGTTCCTAAACGAATACCGCTTGTGATGAATGGTTTTTCAGTATCAAATGGGATTGTATTTTTATTACACGTAATCGCAACGCGATCAAGTAAGTTTTCAACATATTTACCTGTTAATCCAAACGTTGATTTCACGTCAACTAACATTAAGTGATTATCAGTTCCACCTGATACAATGCGAAGTCCATGTTTTGCAAGTTCTTCAGCTAATACTTTAGCATTTTGAATTACTTGACCTTGGTATTCATTAAATTCTTCCGTTAACGCTTCTCCAAACGAAACAGCTTTTGCACCGATAACATGCATTAAAGGTCCACCTTGAATTCCTGGAAAGACAATTTTATCTATTTTTTTAGCTATTTCTTCATTATTTGTTAGAATTAAGCCTCCACGAGGGCCTCTTAGTGTTTTATGGGTTGTAGAAGTTACAACATCAGCATAAGGAAAAGGGCTAGGATGTAAATTAGTTGCAACTAAACCTGCAATATGAGCCATATCTACCATCAAATAAGCACCACACACATCAGCTGCTTCTCTAAATTTTTTAAAATCTATAATTCTTGAATAAGCACTAGCACCTGCTATAATCATTTTAGGTTTTTCTTTCTTAGCAAGCTTTATTAATGCTTCATAATCAATTATTTCAGTTTCTTTATCAACATTATAATCAATTATCTCATAATCAAGTCCACTAAAGCTAAGTGGATGCCCATGTGTTAAATGACCACCATGGCTTAAATTCATTCCCATTACTTTATCTCCATGATTTAAAATGCGTTCAATATCTGATTTTGACGGAGGGGAAAACCCTCCGCCCCCGGCGGAGGAGGAAGGGCCGGCGCCGAGGGTAAGAGGAAGAAAAGACACTCTAGACCAACTTGGTTAGAAGGTGATCTGCGAGAACTGGGCGGTATCGGAGCCCAGCGTGTCTGCGCCGGTCTTGCTGATCATACCGACCAGAGCAGGAGCGGCCAGGAATGCAGCGCCGGCACCAAGTCTGCCGAGTGCGGGCCCGAGCGGGTTGTTTCCCGGAGCATCAGCATGCTTCTTGGCTTGAGCGATGCCAGCGACGGTCATAACCGTACCGATGCCATAAGAGATGTATCCAACGATCGTCAGGAACGGATTGCCGACTTCGCCTTCCGCATTTTGAACGGCGTTCTGCAAATCTGCGAGAGCCGATCCCGGAACGATCGCTGCGAATGTTGCCGCGACCAACAGGCCGGTCAACACGTCGCCAATGATGATTTTTTTCGTTCTAGCATTCATAGCCTTCTCCTCCACGGGTTGATAAAAACAATTTAAAAACTATCATGCTTTTTATGCTCAATTTAAGCCAAGTTTCTTAACAGTGGCTTAATTTGTGTAGCATTTTCTAAATAATAGCCCATAAATCAGGAACAATTCAAGCGCCACCACATAGTTAAAATAATTTCTACCATAAAAAAATTTCTTAGGCAGAAGTGAGCAGGTTTGTTCCAAAAGTGGCGTCCATAATTTCGAGAAATTTCCCGATATTGATGGCGAGACATCCGCCGAGGATATGCGTGAGTGCTTTCGCAAGCGGATCGTTGGTTGTGCCCTCGACAACCTTCTTCAAAATGAGCCATCCGCGGACGAAAGCGATGCCGCCGATGATCTGAACGAAGGTGAGCGCAGCGTTGATGGCGTTGTTAAATTGCTGCGAAGCTTCGGGGGCCGGAGTGTTCCAGGAAATGCTGGAGAGCTCGAGGATTTCCTCGGTGCCGAAAACGGAACCGAGAAGCGTGGTGAGGTTGGTTCCGATCATCATGAGCATGGCGCCGAAGCCGACGTTGGTCAGGATGACATGAGGGTTGTGAGTTTTCGGATCCAGCCCGGCCTTCGAAGCTTTCATGAGGCCGCTGATAATCATGTAAAGACCGGCCAAACCTGCGGTGACCGAAAGAACGGCGCGCATCGGAACCTTGATATTGCTGACGAAGGATTCAACCATTTCGTCGAGCTGAAGAGCGCCGGAAACAGCGCCGGGATCGCATGCGAGAGCGCCTCCCTCTGCTTCGACGGAGAAGAGAGATTGTTCGACCATGCCGATAAAACTCGGAAGAGCGAGCAAGCACATGGAGCCGAAGAGATACATCAAGGCGACGCCGAGTTTGTTATTGGCGGGACTGTCGGCATGAGCCTTCAAATGATAGACGCCTCTCAGCGCGGCGCTGACGCCCGCGATGTAAGCGATCCATGTAAAGAGCGGAGCGAATGGCTTTGCGTTGTCAAAAGCAAGGCAGAGAACGGCGCCGAAAGACGAAGCCTCCTGAGCCCAAGCGGCGGGCGTCATCATGAGCAGCATGATCATGGAGGCGAGAGCGAATTCGGCGGACAGGGTCAACCCCTTGAAACGAACATATTTGGACAAAACACATCTCCGTCAGAAAAGAAGCCCGAAAACTACATATAACAATAGTGTCAGGCTACCATGCACGATGATATTTTGCCAATAAACATGTTAACGACCCTTTAATTATTTGAATCTTGCCCCATGTTTTTGAGTGCCTTCGGGAAAGGGTTTAAAGACTTATAAAGGCTTTTTTGGCCGAGGGTTGTCGAGTATAATCCCAAGCCATGCGAGTGAACGACAGTTATTTTGAAACGTCCGACAGACCCATGCGTCTTCGGTTGTGCGACCATCCCGATTGCGGACAGCCGGGAACGTACCGGGCGCCGAAAAGCCGTACCCGGTTAAACGATTATTATTACTTCTGCCTCGATCACGTCCGGGAATACAACAAGGCGTGGGATTATTTCGACGGTCTTTCTGCGGAAGAAATCGAAGCCTACACGCGCGACGCGACGGTGTGGGAGCGTCCGTCATGGCCGCTGGGCCAGTGGGGCATAAACGAAAAGAAACTGAGAGACAAAGCCCTGCGCGAAATCTTCAGCGAGTCCGGCGCGCAAAGCGAGCGCGTCGAAAAAGAACCGTGTTTCGCAGTGCCGATAGCGGAAAAGGAAGCCTTGGCCCTGTTGGGCTTGGCTCCGCCCGTCGATTTTGCGGCGATCAAAATGCAATACCGGGCGCTGGTGAAGAAGCATCACCCCGATGTGCGCGGCGCAGAGCCGGGCAACGAAGAAAAATTCAAGGAAATAAGTCTGGCGTTTGCGACGTTGCGAAAAATCTATACCGAAGAGGCGTCCTGAAGGCCGGATTAGCGCGTAGTTAGTGGTTCTCTGTGATTGGTTGCGTTTTTGCGAACATCATAAAAGGAGAAACAAACATGAGCGATGAATCCGGAGATGCGTGCGGTTGTGGAACCGTCAAGTCTGTCTTTGCTGGAATGGTTGCGCCCAACTCTACCCTCCCCATTGTTCTGGGCTCTGGCGTCAGGGTGCTCCCCTATATGCTGGTCCAAACGCTAAAGGAGCCGGCTTCGGGGCCTACGTTAAGCGAAATACACGCCAAGCAAGCCGAAAACATGCTTGAATACAACAGGACCCAAATCGGAGGCGCGCCAGTTCCTCCGCCGACGTTTTTCCCGGCCTCTCCGCCGACCAGGTCGGTGACCGCCGAGGAGCTAGAAATTTTTCTGGGTGTCCGCCCGAGCAAAGAAGCGAAAGAACGCGAGGAAGCGAAGAAAAGATTGGAAGGAAAAGAACGGCTCGAAGAGCTCGCGGCCGAAACGCGCCGTAAAGAAGAAAAAAAGAGAAAAAAAGCCGCCGCCGCTGCCGCGAGAAAAAAAGCAGTGCAGGCCGCCAAGACCAAAATCAAAAGCAAAATCAATACAGCCTATGCCCCCGAATTTTTTGTCGGCGGTCTCTTTGCCTATGCGGGCAAATTGACGGTTGCGGCAGGGGACTCGACCGCAGCGCTCGGCCTCAACAAAAGCGCTGCGATTCTAGGCGGAGTCGCGCTCTTGTTCGGCGCATGCGCCTTGTGCACAACCCATAAAAAAGCGGCTTCCGCACCGAAAGCGGTTTCCTCATCTTCGAAGAAAGGCACGCAAGGCGAACCGACGTCACCGGCGCAGCGTTCTGAGATCAATCGCATCGTGGCCGCGCGCATCAAGAGCAAAGCCTCTTCAAAAGAAGCCCCTGACCTCAAAAAAGGAGAAAGCCGGGATTACCTTGTGTCACAGTCCCGTAAATCCGAGAACAAAGACGCTGCGGCTTCCGGCTTCAATCGCGACGACAATCAAAAACTGCTTACCCGTTCCCCAAAGTCCAGAAGCATGGGTGCTTTTGAACCTTCAGCGAAGAAGCCCGAGAACGAAGGCGTTGTGATTTTTGACTTCAAGCGCGACGCCGCTCAAAAGGCGGTCCCCGTGTCGTCTGCCCGCAAGGTTCAGAAAAAGGCCGTTGAGTTCTTTTCCTCAAGTCTCGACGCCTGCAAAAGGGCAGACCCCGTTTCCTGCGCAGAAGACCTTTGCTCCCGGATCGCCCATTCCGTCACAACGTCTTCCGCCCGGCTCAAGGTCGCATCCATGGGCAGTGCAAGTGCGGTCATAGGCGGGAGCTTGGCGCTGTTGGTGCCGCTTCCCTAATCCGGTCGTTCCAGCTGGCGCTTGTCCGAAAGAACAAGCGTTGGCCCGTCTGCGATCCATCCGCGCGCGCGTATCGTCTTGCCTTCGAGCCCCAAAACGTCGATGCCGCTTTTTTTAAGAGGCCGCAAAAACTTTGCCGCGATAACGATGGAGAGCGAAGGTTTTTCCGGATCTCCGAAATAAAGATAAGCCTTGTTCTTGATGCGCACGGCCTTTGCCACAACGCCCGAAACGAATGCGAATTGCCCGATCTTCGCCGTTGCGTTTTCCGGAGAAACAAAACCAGGCGTCTTCCAAAAGCCCGTTTTTGCGTTTCGGGCGCGTCGTTCGGCTGCGGCCCAGTCCATCCGTTCATCCTCGCCTGTCGGATAAATGAAGGCCGCGCCCCGTTCCAAAAGTTTTTCCTCCGCCGTCCCGCCGTCCGAAAGCAGAACAGTCGCCGTCCAGCGTCCGTAGCGGTCCAAAACCGCGTTTTCGATCACAAGGGATTTCCCCGCCGCCAGTTCGTCCAAAGCGTCCTTTGCTTCCGGGGCCGCCGCCATGATTCCGGCCAGCCTCACCGTGCGCCCGTCCTGCAAAGCGAGAGTGTCGCCCGAAAGCGCGCGCGCCCCCACAACGGTTTCCCCCGCAAGAGCCCCCGTCGCTTGAAGCGAAAGCAAAAGAAAAAGAAAAAGCCAAACGGATGCGCCCCGCATGGCGTGAGGCCTCAATGCCTGAAGTGCCTGATGCCGGTATAAACCATCGCGATCCCGGCCTTGTCCGCGGCCTGAACGACCTCGTCGTCGCGCTTCGATCCGCCCGGTTGAATCACGGCGGTGGCTCCCGCAGCGACCAAAGCCTCCAGCCCGTCGGCAAACGGAAAGAACGCATCCGAAGCCGCAACGCTGCCTTTTGTCAGAGGCTCTTCGGAGCCCGCAGCCTTTGCAGCGTCCTCGGCCTTGCGAGCGGCGATGCGCGCGCTGTCCACGCGGCTCATCTGTCCCGCGCCGATCCCGACGGTCGCAAGGTTCTTGGCATAAACGATGGTATTCGACTTAACGTGCTTCGCAACCGTAAAGGCAAAAATCAAATCCTTCATTTCCTGTTCGGTCGGTTGCTTTTTGGTCACGCATTGCAGCGTCCCCATGTCCAGAACGATATTGTCGCACGTCTGAACGAGAAATCCTCCGCCCACCGATTTCACAACCCGTCCGGGTTTGCGCGGATCGGCCATGGTCCTGGTGAGCAAAACGCGAAGGTTTTTCTTTGCCGCAAAAACGGCGCGCGCCGCGTCGTCCATGTCCGGCGCAATCACAACCTCCGAAAAAATCTCGGTAATGGCCTTGGCTACAGCCTCGTCCAAAGGCCTGTTGCAAGCGATGATACCGCCGAAGGGACTCACGGTGTCGCAAGCGAAAGCGCGGCGATACGCGGTCAGCAAATCGGAAGCCGTCGCAACGCCCGAAGGATTGGCATGCTTGATGATGGCCACAGCCGGTTCATCGAATTCCGAAACGAGCGCAAAAGCGGCGTCTGTGTCGCCGATGTTGTTATAGCTGAGCTCCTTGCCCTGAACCTGAATGGCGTTTGCGACTCCCGGCGTCTCTGGTTCGCAAACATAGAAGGCGGCGGTCTGATGCGGATTTTCGCCATACCGCAAAGCCTGCTGCTTGTTGGCCGAGAAGGAGACGGTGTCCGGATACTCGTCGCCGAGCTGCGCGGCAAACCACGAACTGACAGCGGTATCGTAGCTGGCGGTATGCCCGAACGCGGCCGCCGCAAGTTTCCTGCGAAAATCGAGGGACGTGCGTCCGCTGTTGCGCTCCAGCTCTGCCGAAACCTCGTCATACTGCGAAGGATCTGTCACGACGGTGACAAAAGCATGGTTCTTGGCTGCAGAGCGAACCATCGAAGGCCCGCCGATGTCGATATTCTCGATGCATTCGTCGAAAGCCGCGCCCTTGGCGACAGTCTTGCGGAAGGGATAAAGATTGCTGACGACCATATCGATGGCCGGAATATTGTTTTTGGAAACGTCTTCGCGGTGCGCGTCTGAATCGAGGCGTTGAAGCAGGCCGCCATGAATGCGCGGATGAAGCGTCTTGACGCGTCCGTCGAGGATTTCCGGAAAGCCCGTATAATCGCTGACATCCGTAACGGCGATGCCAGCCTCGCGCAAAACGGCGGCGGAACCGCCTGTGGAGAGGATCTGAACGTCGAAGGTGGCGAGCTTGCGGACAAAATCGACGAGGCCCGTCTTGTCCGAAACGGAAACGATCGCGCGTGTGATTTTCTGGAAGTCGGACATAAAAAGTCTCCCGCAGGTTAAAATGGGCAAAAAAGGTAATACACGGCAGAAAACGCATGCGCCAGCACGAATTTGGAAAAGCCCTAATCGTAAATTTTAGGAGCGGTCGAAGACGAGGGCTTCGGGCAGTTGTCCCAAACGAACTCAAAAAGATTGCGCGTTGCCGAAGCAAGA
>CAYUPD010000052.1:1799-8623 GCA_964446645.1 uncultured Rhodospirillaceae bacterium | reverse complement strand
CTTGCGTGCTACGCACGCGGGGCGGTTGCTCTACCCCTTCCGCTAAATCGGCCTCCCAAAACTCCTCGCAACCGCCTTGTAACACAAGGCTTGCGTGCTACGCACGCGGGGCGGTTGCTCTACCCCTTCCGCTAAATCGGCCTCTTTAAGAAAATCAACCCACCCTAAAAACCAACCCGGTTGGCTTTTGAGCCGGGCACCATAAGCTTTCGTTCCATAAAATAAAAGATTTTCGTTACTTTTCCTTTATCCATGATATCGTCTTGAATGTCCTTTGATTTTTAACGCAGATACCGCCTCTCACTTTCAGGAAGTCCATGCCGGACAACGCCCCAAAAGCCCCGGATGCCGACCCCAATCCAGACCTGACCCGGCTTAAAGACTGCCGGTACGGCAAAATGCTTTATCTCTGGCGCGACGAATACGTCGGAAGATCCCTCGACGTTTACGGCGAGTTCAGCGAAGGCGAAGCGGACATTTTTCGTAAGCTCGTCCATCCCAACGACGTCGTTATCGAAGTTGGAGCGAACATCGGCGCGCATACCGTTTTGTTCGCAAAACAGGCCGGGCCTCAGGGGCTCGTCATCGCCTTCGAGCCGCAGCGCACTCTTTTTCATATTCTTTGCGCAAACGTCGCCTTAAACAACCTCTTTAATGTCCACGCCTATCTTGCCGCCGTCGGCAAGGAGCAAGGCTCCCTTAAAGTCCCTCCCATCGACTATTCAGCCGAGGCTAACTTCGGCGGCCTGCCTTTAGGCGACGGCGACATCTCCGCAGGCGAGACAGTTCCCTTGGCAGCGCTCGATTTTCTGACACTTCCCTATTTGCGCCTTATCAAAATCGACGTCGAGGGCATGGAGGCCGATGTGCTGCGGGGCGCACAAAACCTCATCTCGAAGCACCGGCCCTTCCTCTACGTCGAAAACGACCGTCGCGAAAAGTCGAAGGAGCTTATCGGCCTCATCGATTCTCTCGGCTACGATATGTGGTGGCACCTGCCGCCCTTGTTCAACCCCGATAATTTCGCTCATAATGGCCAAAATATTTTTGAAAATACCGTTTCGACCAACCTTCTTTGCATTCCCAAAGAACATTCTGCCGACATCGGCGACCTTCGAAAAGTTTCAGGGCCCGACGACTTTTGCCGTTGATCTTACGACTGGATGCATAGGCCTTTTACTGCTAAACAAAACTCATGACGAACCCGAAACAAACATTAGCCGATCTCGAATGGCAAATCGACGCAGGCGCCGACGAAGCGGTCGGCGAGTCCCCCAGCCTTGCGTCATGGGCGTCCGGGAAAAAAGCCGAGCCGCCCGCCGAACCCAAGGTTGCCTTAACGCCCGCTCCCCGGCAGAGCGTTCTTTCGGCTTTTTCTCCACCTGCCGCCCCGCCAAAACCGGCAGAGGAAGCCTCTTCCGCCGTTTTAGCCCAAACGGTTGCCGAATTACGCGAAGAGCTTCTCAAGTTTGACGGATGCCCCTTACGCAAAACGGCCATGAATCTGGTCTTTGCCGACGGCAACCCCGCCTCGCCCGTCATGTTCGTCGGCGAAGCCCCCGGTGAGGAAGAAGACCGGCAGGGCAAGCCCTTCGTCGGCGTCAGCGGAAAGCTCTTTGACCGCATGCTGGCCGCCGTCGACCTCTCCAGAAAAGACATATACATATCCAACGTCCTGTTCTGGCGGCCTCCCGGCAACAGAACACCCACAGACGGCGAACTTGCCGCGTGTCTTCCATTTGTGGAAAGGCATATCTCGTTGATAAAGCCTAAGATTTTGGTTCCCTTGGGCGGCGTCGCCGCAAAAACCCTGCTCCGCACGTCTACAGGTATCACGCGCCTTCGTGGTCGCTGGACAACCTATACCCCCCCCTCGGGCGAGGGTTCGGAAACCCCTATTCCCTGCTTTCCCATCTTCCATCCCGCCTATCTGCTGCGGCAGCTCAGCGCAAAACGTCAAGCCTGGAACGACATATTATTGCTCAAAAAACGGCTCGATGAAATTAACTCATTGAAAAATAACGAATAAATTTAATTTTTTATATTTTTACCATCGATTTCGCTTGCTCTCTTTTGCTTTCGACCCTAGAGCCTCTCCCCATGAACAATGTTTCGGTCAGAAAACAAATATCGCGCCGACTGCCAAAACTGGCAGCCTTGGCGGCTATTGTTTGGGGGATGAGCTCGAGCGCCCATCTCGACGCCGCGCCCGCATGGATGATTGACGCCGATCTTCCGGCCCAAGTCGCCCATAAGGACAAGTCTTGGACCGAAGACGACCAACCCCGCGTTTTGTCCGAAAAGGACGCCGCCCTATACCGCGCGGCTTTTGCCGCTCAAGATAAGGCCGATTGGGGCTTTGCCGATAAGTCGCTTGCCAAAGTCTCGGACAAAGACCTTATCGGGCATGTCTTGGCCGATCGTTATCTGAGCCGTACACCGACGCTCGACGAGGCTAAGGCTTGGCTCACCTCTTACGCCGCCCTGCCCGAAGCCAAGGCCATATTCTCCGAAGCCAAGAAGTTAAAGGGTTTTTCAACCTCCTCTATGGAAGAGCCTAAAAACGCCGCCCTTTGGCAGGGAAATAACGGAATTAGCTCTTTTTCATCTATTCCGAACGCAAACGACGGCGACAACGCCTCTATCGGCACCTCCTTAAAATCCGACATTAACTACGCCCTGCGCCGCGGCGATCCCTTCAACGCCCGGTCAATCCTGCTTTCGGCTCTTAACCGCGGTTCTTTGTCCATTACCAACGCGGGCGACTTCATCAGCCGCATTGCCGCCGCCTTTTACTACCTAGGCGAAATCGAGAACGCCCGCCCGATGGCGCGTTATGCCGCCTTGTCCAATAATCCCCTCGGTCTTTGGATCGACGGCTTGGCCTCATGGAAACAGAAAGACTACGGCACGGCCGCTCATTCCTTCGCCGCGCTTGCCGAAATTAAGGGGCTTTCGTCTTGGAATCGCGCCGCCGCTTATTATTGGGCTTACCGCGCCTCAAGCCGCCTGGGAGATAAGTCTCAAGCCTATCGTTACCTCGCTAACGCCGCCAAATATCCTTACAGTTTCTACGGCGCTATGGCCTCGGGCCTTATGGGGCATCCCGTTGAATATTCATGGAAAATGCCGGAGCTTGATGCCGAGTCATTCGCTCTTCTGGCCTCCCAGCCTTCAGGTCGGCGCGCTTTGGCTCTGACCGAAATCGGCCGGAACGATTTGGCCGAAACCGAATTACGCCAGCTTCTTTCGTCCGGCTCGCATCCGATGCAAGCCGCCGCCCTCGCTTTGGCCGAGAAGGCCCGGATGCCCTCCCTGACGCTTCAGCTCAGCAGTGTCACGTTCCGCGAAAACGGCAAGCCCTTCGACGCCGCCCTTTATCCCCTGCCGCCGTGGCAGCCTTCGGACGGCTTTAAGGTCGATCGCGCCCTCGTTTATGCCATTATGCGCCACGAATCCCAGTTCGACCCCGATGCCGTCAGTAAACGCGGCGCTTGCGGCCTCATGCAGATCATGCCCTCCACGGCACGGCATATCCTCAATAACGCCATGCGCTTTACACACGCCAAGTCGCGCTGCGCCGATAGCCTTCTCGATCCCGAAACCAACGTCGATATGGGCCAAAAGTACATTCAGATGCTCGCCGACACGCCTATGATCCGCGACAACCTTCTTTTCCTTCTGGCCGCGTATAACGCAGGCCCCGGCAACCTCGCCCGCTGGATCGGCGATGCCGACCGCTCGGACCCTCTTCTTTTCATCGAAAGCATGCCCGTTCGCGAAACCCGCGATTACGTTCAGCAGGTTCTTCTGCACTACTGGATGTACAGCGCCCGCCTGTCGAACTCCGGCAATTCCGCCAGCGCGCTGGCTCGCGGCGAGTGGCCCAAGTACTCGCTGCGCGACGACAACGACGAAGCTCCGGCCCGGCGCGCCGATTTCGTCCTCGAAGGCGTCGAGCTGGCAAGCCTGACCCCTACGCCGATCGTCATGAGCGGCCTTCAATAAACGGCATTAGATTTTAAGGATTAGCCTCGCTAAGGCCTTTTCGGCCCCCGGCTCCGTAAACGTAAGCTGAACCGGCAAGACGACAACGTCGGCTCTAAAATCCGGCGGCAGGCGAACGGCGTCTTTTTCCGTCGTTAGCAACAAAGCCCCTTGCTCTTCCGCCTCTAAGCGCAAAGCGTCGATATCTTCCTGCTTATAGACGTAATGATCGGCGAAATCCCGCGTCGCAGCCAAGTTGAGCTTCAAAGCCCTTGCCGTCTCGAAGAATTTCTCGGGCCGGGCCAGACCCGCAAAAGCGATAAACCGTTCGAACCTCGGAAAGCCCAAGGGCAGTTTCGGCTCAAGCCGCGCCCGAAAAACGGGTATTTCCGCCCGCGCCGTAAGGTTTTGAGCGTCGCGCTCGCCGATCAGCACCATCGCCGTCGCGCGGCTCGCGGCGCTTTCGAACGTCTCGCGCAAAGGCCCGGCCGGAACGATGTGCCCGTTGCCGAGGCCTGCGTCGCCGTCAACGACAAGGATCGACGCCGACGGGAGAAGGTTCGGATTCTGCAAGCCGTCGTCCGCAATGATAAGCGTGCCGTTCGTCTCGGCCTCGCGCACCGCCTTGACGCGATCGCGGCATACCCATGTAGGCGCAACGGCGGCCAAAAGCAGCGCTTCGTCGCCGACATCTTCGACCTTATGGCCGGTCATGTTGACGCACGTGAGGACTCCCCGGCTTCCCGTTCCTCGGGTCACAAAAACAGGCTTTTGCCCTCTGTCTTTCAATATTCTCGCCAAAGCCAACGCCGTCGGCGTCTTTCCCGCGCCTCCTGCTACGACGTTGCCGACGCAAACGACCGGAACGCGCGCCTTATAAGGATTGGCGAATAACCGACGGAAAAAGCTTCCGATTCTGAAGAAAACGGATAACGGCGCAAGAACCCCGGCCTTCAATGCCGAAAGACGATCTTTCGGTTGCGGGTACCAAAAACGCGGCGTCCTCATCGGGATTAGCCCTTAAACCAAGGTGTCAGTTCGATAATGATGCGGCTAAGGATAGATCGTTTCTGTTCGGCAAGCAACCGCGCCGCCTCGGCTTGGCGCTCGCGCTCGGTTCCATCCATCCAAAGAAGATCGACGGCCGAAGCGATTTCGTCTCCGCTTTTAAGCTGGACGGCCGCTTGGCCGGACAAAAACTCCCCGGCAATCTCCGAAAAATTGTACATCGACGGCCCGAACACGATTGCGGACCCCAATTGCGCCGGTTCGATAGGGTTATGGCCGCCCGTCCCGGCAAAAGAACCGCCCAAGACCGTGATCGGCGATAGCGCGTAGAACAACCCCATCTCGCCGATCGTATCGGCCAGATAGACTTGCGTTTCTTCCTTGATCCTCTCGCCTTTCGAACGACGCGCATAAGCCAGGCCGTGGGATTCGATCAACTTCGCGACCTCGTCTCCCCGCACGACGTGGCGCGGCGCGATGATCGTCAAAAGCCTGGGATGACGCGCCGCCATGGTTCGATCCGCCTTCAGCGCCGCCGCTTCCTCGCCGTCGTGCGTCGAAGCCATAAGCCATACGAAGCGGCCCTTTGTCTCGTCGCGCAATGTTTCAAGCTCCTGCGCGTCACAGGGCAACGGCGACGATACATATTTGAGATTCCCGACGCATTTGACCGGTTTGGCCCCGAGCGCAACGAAACGCGCCCTGTCGTTTTCTGTTTGGGCCAAGCACAAGCGGAAAGACGACAGAAGTTCCTGCGCGAACCCCTTCCAGCGATACCAGTTCCTGAAAGACCTATCCGACATGCGGGCGTTCAGCAGGATTGCCGGAATGCCTCGCTGGCGCAGGCTAACGAGCGTATTAGGCCAAAGCTCGGACTCGATCCACAAAGCCAGTTTCGGCTGCCAATAGTCCAGAAAGCGCGTTACGGACGAAAGAAGATCGACCGGAACGTACTGATGGACGACGTGCGCCGGAAGCCTTTTTTCGATCATCCGGGCGGCGGCAACCGTCCCCGTCGTCAAGAGAAGGGAATATTCGGGATGCAAATCGTGAATTTTATCGATCAGAAGCATAAGGGACGAAGCTTCGCCGACGCTCGCGGCGTGGCACCAAATGAGCTTCCCCCGCGGACGCGGCTTCGAGGGATAGCCGAAGCGTTCGGCAAAACGCTCGCCGTCCTCGCGCCCGCGCGTCAGGCGAAAGCGCAGATAGGCGCGGACGAGCGGTTCGCCGAGTTTCGTTAGAAAGCGGTAGAGCTTAAAGATCATTTGAACGCACGGATTGAGTCGTCGAACGATATTAAAACCCCAGATTATAGGCCCGTTGTCAATTCATATTTATCCACCGTTTCGCCGCTTTTTTTGATACACTGAAGGCCGTAGCTTCCCTTGCCGGTACGGGTATTCCATGGCCGATGACGCGCTCCATCTCGAAAATCACCGCATCAAGCGCAGCAATTGGCTGCGTGCCGCCGTTCTGGGCGCCAATGACGGCATTATTTCGACATCCAGCCTGATCGTCGGCGTCGCCGAAGCCACAAATTCCCTTTCCGAAATCGCCATCGCGGGCATCGCCGGAATGATCGCCGGCGCCTTGTCCATGGCCGCGGGCGAATACGTTTCGGTCAGTTCCCAAGTGGATATCGAAACCGCGGATCTCGACCGGGAGAAACAAGAGCTGATCGACGATCCGGAGTTCGAAACCGAGGAACTAACCCAAATATACGTTGATCGCGGCCTTGATTATCCGCTCGCGAGAACCGTCGCCGTCGATCTCATGAAAAAAGACGCCCTTGGCGCTCATGCCCGCGACGAGCTTGGAATTTCCGA
>CAYUPD010000052.1:0-1789 GCA_964446645.1 uncultured Rhodospirillaceae bacterium | reverse complement strand
CGCGCCCAAGCCCTTGCAGGCGGCTTTTTCTTCGGCAGCCGCTTTTATCGTCGGCGCGGCTCTTCCCGTTTCGACGATATTCCTCCCGCCGGAATCCCTCATCGTCCCGACCGTTTTCGTCTCGGCGCTTGTTTTTCTGTCCCTTCTCGGCTTCGTCGGCGCAAAAACAGGCGGCGCCGGTTCTCTCAAACCGATGCTGCGCGTCACGTTCTGGGGCGCTTTCGCTATGATTGCCACAGCCGCCGCAGGCACTCTCGTCGGAAAAGTTCTTTAAAGCCATATCGTTAGGAGATTTTCCCCGAATTCTCTTCAACTTTCTCCCTTTTCCCAAGCTTTGGCTTCTGGTAGCTTGCCCCCCATGAGTAACAATCCTCCCCTGACGTTGCTTGAAGAATTCCTTCTTCTGGCGTTCGACGAACAAAACGGGCAGCTTCGCGCCATCGATTCCGGCGCTTTGGATAAAGCGGTCGCGGGGGCCGTTTTGATGGATCTGACCCTGCGCAACCGGATCGATAACGATCAGCGCGACCTGTTTCCCGTCGATCCCACGCCGACCGGCGACGAGCTTCTCGACCCGATCCTGAAAACGATGTCCAAGGCTCCCGTTCTTACGCCGCAGCCTATCGACTATTGGGTTGCCGAAACCGCCAAGGATGGAGCCTCTTTACGAAGCAAAGCCTTGCGCCGCCTCGAAAGCCGCGGCGCTCTTCGCCATCGGGGGTTCGGAATGTTTTGGGCGTTCGGCGGTTTTCATCATCTCTCCGTTGACGAACAGAAACTGCGCGATATCCGGTCGAGGCTTATGAGCACGATCTACGGAGACGACGTTCCTTCTCCGCGCAATATTATGCTCATCGCCCTCGTCGATTCATGCGGCCTTTTCGGCACTCTTTTGAACGAAACCGAAATGCGGGATGCCCAAGCGCGCATCGAGAAAATCTCGCGCATGGATATGATCGGCCAAGCCGTCGCCAAAAAATCCGCATCCGGAAATTCTTGATTGCATGGGGTTCCTCTTTTGAGCACGGCGCGCGGATATCATTCGAAAAGAGCAAGGTTCGGCGCTCTTCTGTCTTGCGCGGCCTTTTGCCTTGCCGTTTCTCCGGCTCTGGCGCAGGAAGCCCCCGCCCCGCGAAAAATGCCGCGCTCGCCCGTGAGCAGCCAGAAGCTCGTCGAACCGCGTGAGACAATCCCCGCCTCGCGCGAAATTCAGGGCCAAGTCGCCGTGATCGACGGAGAGAAACTCCGTATCGGCTCGACCAACCTTCGCCTCTTCGGCATCGCTCCGCCCCAACTCGCGGCCAGCTTCGGGCCGCAGGCGCGCGCGCAACTCGACGCGCTGGCGGGAGGGCAGATTATCTCGTGCAAAATCCGCGACAGAGATCGTGACGGGCGGTTGATGGCCACCTGCACAAACGCGAGCGGAAGCGATATGGCGCTCGAGCTTCTGCGGCGCGGCTTGGCCGTCGTCTCGCGCACCTCCATTGCCGGAACGGAACTTGCCCCCCTCTATTCGGCCGCCGAGCAAGCCGCCCAGAACCAAAAGATCGGTCTGTGGTCGCTGACCATAGGAGCGCCCGCGCCGCTGCCTCAGCCGAAAGCCGAAACGCCCGCCCCTCCGCCGCAACCGGTTGTCGAAGCCAAGATCGAAGCCAAGCCGCGCGTCGAACAGCACCCCCCCCCCGAAAAACCCTCGGTAGCGCAAGAGAACGTGGCCGCCGCCATCCTTTCGCAGGAGGCGCAAGACAGGATCGACAACGGCGCCGGAGCGCAGCGAACCTTTTTGGAA
>CAYUPD010000051.1:223-8939 GCA_964446645.1 uncultured Rhodospirillaceae bacterium | reverse complement strand
AACCCACGACCCGCTGATTAAGAGTCAGCTGCTCTACCAACTGAGCTAATCGCCCTAACACCATATCTTCGCTCATTTAGTTTGCGGCCCCCAGAGGGGCCGCGGGCAACTGAGCTAATCGCCCTAACACCATATCTTCGCTCACCTAATTTGCGGCCCCCAGAGGGGCCGCGGGCAACTGAGCCGGTTACCCTTTCTTCTTGAGGTTCTTTGCAAAACCCCGGAAAGGCGGTCTTGATAGCCTCAAAAATCCTCATTTGCAAGCAACATCTGGATTTTTTCTTTCAAGCCTCGGAGCCAAAACACTTTAATAATAATGCCCTAAATGAAGCGTAATTTATAGCGTCCGGAATTCTTTGATGTTAGGAATCTCCTCATGATTCCCCGCTCCCTCATTTCCCGGCCCTTATTGCCTCGCTTGCTTTCGACTCGGGGCGGGTTCCTTTTTGCCGTGGCCGTTTTGGCCGGAGCCGCCGCAGGAGGCGCTTGGCATTTTGGCGCTTTTCCGTCCAACGGTCCTTCCGTTTCGATGTCTGCCGCGCCCGTTCTCGTCGATAACAGGCTGCTGCTTATGTCTTACGAAGCCTCCGACAATTCGGGCATCAAAAACGTCGCTTTGCGTGTCACGCCCCACAACGCGATGCCGGGCGCAAATAACGCTCCGGTCGAAATCGAACTGCCCGCTCCCGCAGCCAAGAAAATTTCGCGCATCGACTCTCATGACCTGAGCGCGCATCCGTGGGCCGGGCAAAAAGTGACGCTTCAAATCGCCGTAACTAACGGCGCAGGGAAAAAGGGGATGACCGAGCCTTTGACCCTCACGTTGCCGGAGCGCCGCTTCTTCCATCCCATCGCGCGCGTTCTGATCGAAGAGCGAAACAAGCTGATGCAGAATCCCGACGACAATAATCTTCGCGAAGAAGCCGCCAACATCATGGCAAGCATCGCTCACGATCCCACCAACTATCGCGGCGACCCCGTCGTTTTGATGGCTTTGCGCAGCGGCGCGGTGCGCCTCGTTTTGGGGCGCGACCGCAGCGCCTCGATTTTCGTCGGCGATATTCTGTGGCAGGCCGCCGCGCGTATCGACGACCAAAACAAAGTCACCATCAAGCGCACGATGGGCGACATCCGGCAAAAATCCACCCGCGAATTTTAACTCAAAATTCATCCGCTTCTAACCGCCTCAATTGTTTGAATATTGAGCTAAGGCAATACTTTCATGCCGCAAAATAGCGAAAAAAAGCCCGAAAATGCGTAAAATTAAGCACTACAATTAAACGAAGCTTAACCAAGAGATGCTCTAATGGGGCCATAAAGAGGAAGAAGTGTTTTTGAAGGATAGGGAGGTGGGTCATGAAAAAAGAAATGATCGTAAAAGCCGGAGTAGACCGCCTGGATGGGAAAAGAGCGCAGGAGGCTGTAAGGAAGGAATTTGACCCCCAAGGAGACGCCGTGATTGGTTTTGCTCAGTTGTTTGGCGATGACTCGATGGGGTATATGGAAGCGGCAAACGATATGGCCCCGGCCGGTCCGGCACAGGCTAGAACGGTGGATCATACGGCAGAGACGGCATATCATCAGAGCATGCTTAGGACAATACCGAAGCCGGCTCCGGCTTAACCTCTCGTCTCGACGACGATCCAGCGCGCGGCGGGCTCTTGCGTGTCGCGCGCAAACGTCCATATGTCGGTGACTTCCTCGAACTTGCCTTCCTCGCCGCCCATGATCGCGCCTTGCGCGTCGCGCAAAATATTCTCCTGATCGCTCACAAACCTCACCGTGACAAACGCCTCTTTGCCTTCGGCGCGCGCGGCTACGACCTCGGCTTCCTTGATCCGGGCGATGCGGGTTTGCGCCGTTTGCCCGGCTTCCGTTCGCGCGTCTACGGCTCTTTGAAACGACGACATCAAGTCAGGCGATAGAAAATCCGCCACAACAACCAGATTCCCGGCGGCGTAGGCGCTGACGACGGCCGAGAAAATATCCTGCGCCTCCCGCAGAAAGGCTTTTTCGTCGAATAACGAATCAACCGCCGCGACTTGCGCCAAGCCTCCGGCCAGCGAATGCGGCGGAGGGCCGGGCGGCTGAAGGCGCGCGACGAGATTTTGCTTTGCCGGATGCTTCTCTTTCTCTTCGGCCGGTTGGGCGTCGGGCGGCGGCAAAAAAGGATTGGGACGCTGCGGATCGCTGTCGTTGCGCGTGCCCAAGACGGCCCAAAGCCGCCCCAGCAAAAGGGCGGCGATGACGGCATAAACGAGGATATCGATGTCTACTTGCATAAACCGAGTATAACGCGGTTCACGTTGCGGAGAAGAAAAATTCATGGCAGAAGAGGATTGTTCAGAACCTTGGAACTCAAACCCCCGTTTTCTTCATGTCCGACACTCCTTCTGCAGCGCAACAGGCTCCCATCTCCATCGGCCTCGGCGCTCAATATATCAAAGACTTTTCTTTCGAAAGCCCGAACGTTCCGCAAATCTTTAACGAATTGCAGACGCAGCCTCAAATGGCGCTCGACATCAACATCTCGACGCGCGGCCTCGGCAACGGCGCGTACGAATCCGCTCTCAAGATCAAGCTCGAGTCGAAAATCGCCGACAAAACCGCCTTTATCGCCGAACTGGCCTATGCCGGGATATTTTCGCTGCCCGAATTGCCCGAAGAACAAATCAAGCTGTTCCTTCTCGTCGAAGCCCCGCGCTTGCTCTTCCCATTTGCGCGCGCCATCATTGCAAACGCCGTGCGCGAGGGCGGATTCCCCAACATTACCTTGCAGCCTATCGATTTCATGGCTCTCTATGCCTCGCAGCGCGATAAAATCGGAACCATGACGCCTTCCGGCGCGGCCTAAACCGATTCGCCAATATCCCTTCTTTTTTCGTCCGCCGCCCCGCGCTCTGTGGATAACTGCGCTTTAATAGCTTAAGTGCTTCCATGGCTCTTGAATATTAACCATCGTTGGTTAATAAAGATAATGTGAATCAGGTTCATGCGACCGGTAGAAGATCGACCGCCGGGCGCGCAAGGTTCTTCCGTTCCCAAGAGGTTGCCCGTGGCTGAAGAAAAAAAGCAAGATGCCGAGAACGAAGAAAATAAAGAAGGCGAAGAAGCCGGAGCCGAGGGCGCTGCCGCCGGAGATGCGGGCGCGAAGGCGAAGAAAAAGAAAATGATCGTCATCGCCGGCGCCGCCGTCGGCGCTTTGCTTCTGATCGGCGGGGGCGCGGCGGTCTTTTTGATGGGCGACTCCAAGACGGCGGAAGAAAAAGAGGCCGCTGCCGAGGCAAAAGGCGCTCCTGTTTATTATCCTTTGGGCGATATGATCGTTAACCTGAGCGGCGAGGGCAAGCGCCCCAACTACCTTAAGGTCAAGGTTACGCTCGAACTCGCTAACGAAAAAGACGTGCCTCTGATGGACCTCATCAAGCCGCGCATCGTCGATAACTTTCAGGTGTATCTCCGCGAGTTGCGCATGGAGGATTTGCGCGGCTCCGCCGGTATGTATCGCCTCCGCGAAGAGCTTTTAATGCGCGTCACCGAAGCGGCTCAGCCGATCCGGGTGCGCGACGTTTTATTTCAGGAAATGCTGGTTCAATAGATTGGTGCGACGATGGCCGATGAGCCCGAAAAACCGATGACCGAAGAAGAGAAGATGGCGGCCGAGTGGGCCGCCGCAGAAGGCGGCGGCGACGCGGCGGCCCCCGCTGCCGAAGGCGGCAGTTCGGCGCGCGTTCTTTCGCAGAACGAGATCGATAGCCTTCTCGGTTTTGGCGACGCCGGCGGCGCCGATCAGGAAAATTCGGGCATCATGGCCCTCATCAACAGCGCGCTCGTCAACTACGAACGCCTGCCGATGCTCGAGGTCGTGTTCGACCGCCTGGTTCGCATGATGTCCACCTCCCTGCGTAACTTTACCTCCGATAACGTCGAGGTCAGCCTCGACCAGATCACCTCCGTTCGTTTCGGCGACTATTTGAACTCCATCCCGTTGCCCGCGATGCTGTGCGTCTTTAAGGCCGAAGAGTGGGACAACTCGGGCCTGATGACCATCGACAGCGCGATGATCTATTCCATCGTCGACGTTCTGCTCGGCGGACGCCGCGGCACCGCCCAGATGCGCATCGAAGGTCGCCCCTATACCACTATCGAACGCAACCTCGTCGAGCGGCTGGTTCGCGTCGTTCTGGCCGATATGTCCGGCGCATTCGATCCTCTCTCGCCCGTGACCTTCCGCTTCGACCGCCTCGAAACCAATCCGCGCTTTGCGACCATAGCCCGGCCCGCCAACGCCGCCGTTCTCGCCAAGCTGCGCATCGACATGGAAGACCGCGGCGGCCGCATCGAGGTTCTTATTCCTTACGCGACTTTGGAGCCTATCCGCGAACTTCTGCTCCAGATGTTCATGGGCGAGAAATTCGGCCGCGACAGCATTTGGGAAACCCACTTGGGCAACGAACTTCTTTTGACCGAGATGAAGATGCGCGCCGTTTTGGACGAGGTCACCGTGCCCTTAAGCGAAATCATGAACTGGAAGCCCGGATCGCGCCTTATGCTCAACGTCAAAGCCGACGATATGGTTTCGCTGCGCGCGGGCGACGTAACGCTGTTTCAGGGAAGGATGGGTTCGCTCAACGATCATGTGGCTGTGCGCGTCGAAAACGTCGTTCTGCACAGGCCGGAAGGAGAAGGCCTATGACAATCGAATGGATGCAGCTTTTACTCGACGGGGCCCTTGTTCTCGTCGTCGGCGCGGGCGTCGTTCAGGCAACCCGCCTCATCATTCAACTCCGCGATCTGCGGGCCAGCCGCGCCGAGATGGAGCGCTTCGTGCGCGACTTTAACGGCGCCGTCGTTCGCGCCGAAGCCGGAATCAAAACCCTGCGTTCGACCGCGCGCGAAACCGGCGACGACCTCGAAAAGCTCGTCGAAAAAGCCGTCATGGTGCGCGACGAGTTGAATTTCATCGTCGAAAGCGCCGACAGCGTCGCCGACAGGCTTTCCGTCGTCGCGTCCAAGGCCATGCAACCAGAAAAGACTCCCGCTCCGGCCGAAGCGCGCGGAACGCCCAAGCCGACGATTATATCGCCGGCTCCTTCTACTCGAAGCGAAAAGGCTGTCGTCTCCCGCGCCGAGGAAGAGTTGATGCAGGCCCTTAAGAAGCTCGGTTGAATCTCTCATGAAAAAAGTTTTTCTTAATCCGAAGCTTCTTCTCCCTCTGGCCGTTCTGCTTGGCCTGCTGGCCGTCGTCGTGCACGCCTCGGATATGTGGGACGCCGTTTCATCCGGCAAGTTGCTCGTGCGCTCGGCCCAAGCCGAGGAAAAAGCCGATGCCAAGGCCGAAGGCAAGCCCGCCGCAGCTGCTCATGAGGCTCCCATCGAGGCAAAAACCGGCGAGCCGCCTTCGTTGCCCGACGAAGAGGTTTCTCCCGCCGAAAAGGACGTTTTGAAGCAGCTTTCGAGCCGCCGCGAGCAGCTTGAGAAGCGTTCGCGCGATCTCGATGCGCGGGAGGCCTTGCTGAAGGTGACCGAACAACGCGTCGATCAGAAAATCAAGGAAATGGAAACCCTGCGCCAGCAGGTCCAATCCCTGGTCAATCAGGCGGGGGGCGCTCAGGCCGCGCAGCTCGAAAATCTCGTCAAAATTTACGAGACCATGAAGCCCGACGAAGCCGCGAGGATTTTCGAGACGCTCGATATGCCGGTCTTGCTCGGAGTCATCAAGATGATGAAACCCGCGCGCACCGCGCTCGTCATGGCCAAGCTGCCGCCCGAAAAGGCGAAGGAAGTCACGATCGCCCTGACCAAGCAGGATCAACTGCCTCAGGCGAAAAAGTAATCTTTGTTTTTCTTGGATCTGTAAATCGCGGCCCTGCAATCCGGCCAGCCAAACTATTAACTATAACAAACTGTTGAACGCGCCGGAGCCTTTAAATAGACTGCGATTATAGCCGATATTTGAAGGGGATTTCTTATGAGGAATACGGAGAATGTTTTTCAGATCGTTGTGCCAAACGACGAGTATTTTCCAGAACCGATTTCATGGGGATCAATTGTACTTCCCTTGAAAAACTGTTCCTCGGAGGTTCTTTATGTAGAAAAAATTGTATATAATCAAAATGAAAGATGGACCGAGAGAAGTATATGTTCTGGGAATATAATGTATTGCGGTATGTATGCCCATAATCGAGAAACGCCTGTCGAAGCTGTTCTTGGAGCGGGAGTGGCAATTGACATAGTGTTGTTTAATGATTGGTATTTGGGCAAAACAAACAATTCAGGAAAGGTTATTGAAAATCCAAGCGCGACGTTCAATTTTTGCCGGTTTAATAAATTAGAGACTCTTAGAGTGATTGCTTGCAACATGCTCGGAAACAAACCAATTAAAGATACAGAAAAAACGTATCCTGTGCGCGGAACGCTTGTGAAAAAGCAGCCTCCAAAAAAGCATTTTTGGGAAAGGCAGAAACCTCTCGCTATTATTTTTGAATAGGGGCGGCTTTTGTTTTTTTATTTGTACTTCGGCTGCTTAGCTCGAAAAATCGTCTAAGCGCTTCAGTGAAAAAGGGCCTTTTATGGCTTGGTCGCGGGGCGGTCGAGATCGCGGTGGCCGACGCTGACTTTATGGCCGTTTGCCGAGAGAATTTTAGCCAGTTCTTCGGCCACCATCACCGATCTGTGGCGGCCTCCGGTGCATCCGACGGCAATCGTCAGATAGCTTTTCCCTTCCTGCTGGTAGCGCGGCAGCAGAGGCAAGATTAAATCCGTTAGATGCTTAATAAACGACGCATAGTCGGGGTCCTTGCGTATGTAATCGGCGACGGGGCCATCGCGGCCCGTCAGGGGACGTAGCCCCGTATCCCAATACGGATTGGACAGAAAGCGCACGTCGAAAACGAGATCGGCCTCGCGCGGGACGCCGTGCCGAAACGAAAAAGACGTGACGTGCAGGGTCAATCCAAGCGCGCGGTCAAACCGGTAAAATCCTTCGATCAGGCGGCGCAGATCGTGCACGGACGTTTCGGACGTGTCGATCACCAGATCGGCTTCGTTTTTAAGCTTGGCCAGCAGTGTGCGCTCGGCTCCGATGCCGTCCGGCAAAGGCCGGTCAAGCGCCAAGGGATGCCGCCGCCGCGTTTCGGTGTACCTTTGTTGCAGCGTTTCGTTCGAACAGTCGAGGAAAAGTAGGCTGATCCGCACGTTCGGCCTTGATGCCAGTAATTTGTCGACGCGCAGCAGGTCTTCGACCGTAAAATTGGCGTTGCGCGTGTTGATGGCAATAGCCAGAGGTTTGCCCAACATCGCGGCATCGTCCGTCAGTGCAGGCACGAGCCCGAGCCTCAAATTATCGACGGTCTCGTAGCCCAAGTCCTCGAAAATCTTCAGCGCCGTCGATAAACCGGCTCCTGACATGCCCGAAAGGAGGACAATTTGGCGTTTCTTGGCGGATGGGGCGGCGTTTTCAGTCATCGGTTTCAAATGAGTAGGCCAGCGCCGCTCGAATCTTGGTCGGAGTCGATGCGGCGAACGAGGGAAGCCTAAGCCGCCGGACGGGACGGTCAAGCAGGAAAAACGGAGCCGCTTCGGGCAGGCGCTCGAGGCCTTCGTAAGAGGACGTCAATTCGACGTAAAGCGCAACAGGCGCGGCGGCCGAAAAAGCCATGCGGGCGATGCCTATATGGCGAATTTCGATCTTGCCTTCGATGGAAGGCGGCGGCGAGGCGATCAAAACGTCGTTTTCCAAGCTCAAAAGAACCTGATCGTCGGAGAGCAACTGCGCTCCCTCATCGATCAGGCGCAGGGCTAAATCGGACTTTCCCGTTCCGGAAGGCCCGGCGAGCAGGACGGCTTTTCCGCCGATGACGACGCAAGACGCGTGGAGAAGCATGCCTTTAACTTTAGGGCAAAATTTTCGTTTTCATAAGCAAAAAATCCCTCTAGCATGCCCGTTCATGAAAAAGCTCCTTATCCTCTTTCTATTACTGGTCGCGCCGCTCCCGGCTCTGGCGGTTCCACGGGCCTTGCCGGGCATGCGCTCGGACATCGCCGCCGTCGTTAACGACAGCGTCATTACGACCGTCGATCTCGAATCGCGCTTGAGACTCGTCATTTTGTCGTCGGGCCTCCCGGATAACTTCGAGGCGCGCCGCCACCTGTTTCCTCAGATACTGCGAAGCTTGCTCGACGAACAACTACAGGTTCAGGAGGCCAAGCGGCTCGACATCAGCGTTTCGAAAGAGGAAATCGAAGACGCCTTAAAACGGATTGCCAGCGATAACGGCATTAAAGGCGATATTCTGAAGTTTCTCGAAGCTCAAGGCGTTCCTCCCTCGGCTATGGTTACCCAAATCACCAATAACCTCCTGTGGAGCAAGCTCGTGCAGCGGGAATTGCGCCCGCGCGTCGATATCGGCGACGATGAAATCGATGCGGCCATCGAGCGCATTCGCGCCGATGCGGGCAAGGACGAATATCTGGTGAGCGAAATCTTTTTGCCCGTGGACAATCCCAAGGACGAGGACGAAGTACGCCAGGTCGCCGACAACCTCGTGAAGCAAATCAAAAACGGCGGAAATTTCGGGGCTATCGCGCGGCAGTTCTCGCAGGGCGTCGGCGCGGCGCAGGGCGGGGACATCGGATGGATCGTGCAGGGCCAGCTCGCTCCGGAACTTAACAAAATCCTCGCTTCCGCCCAGCCCAAGCAGGTCAGCGATCCCGT
>CAYUPD010000051.1:0-213 GCA_964446645.1 uncultured Rhodospirillaceae bacterium | reverse complement strand
TCGCACGGCCAGCGGGTATCATATCCTCGGCGTCCGCGATAAACGCACAATTTCCTTGGGCGACTCCACCAAGATATCCATCGGCTTGGCTCAAGCCTTCCGGCCTTATGCAGGCGCGGATAAGAAACCTCTTCTGGACGAGGCCGGGCAAATTCGCGCGGGGGTCAAGTCTTGCGCGGGGATTCAAAACGCTTTGAAGCCTTTCGCCGGATG
>CAYUPD010000050.1:0-9221 GCA_964446645.1 uncultured Rhodospirillaceae bacterium | reverse complement strand
ATTGCGCGTATCGGACGGACGAGGATGAAACGGGGATCGACATCGCGTTTACGCTCAACGGGGTCGCGGCGCGAGGCCCGCGCTTGGGAGGGAATCAGGTCAGCTTTCCCTATTTTATCGCGGTGGCGGATCCGTCGGACGTGGTGTTGAGCCGGCAGGTCGTGACGGCGCAGTTTAAATTCGAAGGAGAGAAGAAAGTGGCCGAGATGAGCGAGGCCATGCATGTCTTCATCCCGATGAAGAAGGCGGAGCTGCTGAGAGGGCCGAGCTACAGGGTGCTGGTCGGATTTAAGAGGACGGCACGTTAAAACTTGCGCCGAAGGCTTTGTAATAGTTAATAAAAAGTCCATTCCGGACGCAGTACAATTTTAATATTTTTTGTGGTATAAAGGCTTTGTCGGCTTGCCGACTATGGCGATAAACGCCTTGTGGAATAGACGCTGCGGACCCGGGGGCGGTACCCGGCGCCTCCACCACATCGTCGGGCGACGCGCGAGGATATGAGGGGGGCGAAACAGGATCGACGTGCGTAATAAAGGCAAGGTTTTTGCTCGGCATGATACCGCCGTTATCGGGTCAAACACATAAATGCCAACGACAATGTTGACATGAGGGAAGTTGCTCTCGCTGCCTAATTTCGCTTAGCGAAACAGGTTGAGAGTGTTTCTCACGCGGTCCGGGGGGCGCCGGGCAACAGAAGTGGTTTAGGCGGTTTATTGGGAAAAGAATGTTGCGTAAAATTCCGACGAGAGCCGAATTCATGGCGGCGTCCTCGATTTGTTTTGCAGTCAAGCAAAGATACGTCGACGAAATGCTCGATTTTCAGGAGCAGGCGAAGGCGTCATCCGGTGTGACTAAAAGAATTCACGAAATGCACGCCAGGGAAGCCCGAAAGAAGTTTATGTTTTACTTGTGCGAGGCTCTTCGATGCAGTGAAGCGGCCTATGTTCCCGATGGGCAGAAGCCGAGCCGTCGGAGTCTCAAGGCTTATAAAGAAGCGACGACGACATACGCCGACCTTCTCAAGCTCGACAGATAAGATAAAGACTTCGAAATTTACCGAGCGCCGCGACGCGTGCCGCCGGATTTCCGCGCGGAAAGAACGGTTGCGCCGTGCTTGCGCGTTTTGGATTGCCGCGAAGGCAGGACGGGCTTTGCGAGGGGATGGGCCGAGACCTTGATGCGCCGCGCCTTGGTTTTTGCGGCGGTTTTTGGGGCGAGCGCGGGGTCGAAAACGAGAGTCAGGGATTTGAGGCCGCCGCGCCATGCGGAAAGCGCGGCCTCGGCCCCGGCTTCGACGGATTGAGCGAGAGGGAGTCTGAGCGTGACGCCGGTATCGCCCGAGACGAAGCTCTGAACGGCGGCGGCCATGCGCAGGCGGGCGTCCTGCGAGATTTCGTCGCCGCAGGCGAAAAGGGGCCTGTCGCGCAGAGGGATGGATTTTGCGCTGCGGGCGGTGCCGAAGCCGTAGCAGTAGGCGTCGGCCTCGTCGATGTCCTCGTTCGAGAACCCGAGGTGCGCCAAGAGGTCGAAGGACAGCGAGTCCAGTTTGTGCGCGGGAATTTTGAGCGTATCGCGGCAAAAATCGACGCCGACGATCCACGGCGTGACGGCAAGCCTGATCGAGCCGACGCACGGCAAATAAGCTTCTATTTTTTCGAAAGCGGTTTCGCCGATGCCGCGCGTTTTGAGCGAGGCGGCATTGACGCGCGGAGCCTTAAGAAGAGAAGCATGGCCGACGATATTGAGAGCGGCGGCAAGGGCGTCGTCGTCCGGATAATCCATGCGCTCGAAAGCCTCCTCGACCGCCGGATGCAAGGTTGTACGCGGCGCGCCGGAGTCGTCGGACTTCAGGGAAGTCAACCGCGCCATCGGCTCGAGTCCCTGCGAGGCGCATTCCATAAGGATCGCGAGAACGGGCGAAGGAGAGAGGTCGGTGAATTGAGTGGCGCGCAGGCCAAACGCGCGGGCCATGTCGAGGGCTTCGTCCCAGCGGCGCTGTGCGGCGGAGACAAGAGCGAGGTCGGGGCAGTTTTTGAGGGGCAGAGGCGCGGGGAGGACCGAAAGCTTTTCGTAGTCGTTGCCGTCGCCGTAGACGGCGCGGCGGTGGTTGCGCAGGACGCGCAGGATGCCGTCGCGGTTGGCGGAGAAAGAGGAACTCATGCCGCGCAAGGCGGCCATTTCGGCGGAAGCGGCGGCGCATTCGGCGGTGACGAGGGCGATCAAAGAGGCGGCCAAGGCGCGTGCGGCGTCGCTGTCGTAAGCGAGGCCCGAGGCCATGAGAAGCGGCGCGAGATTGGCGATGCCGACGGTTACGTCCGTCCGCTCCTGCAAATCGAGAAGAATCGAGAGCATGCGCGCGGTTTGGCGCAGGGCGTCGATATCGACGCGGCCGTCGTCGCGGCGGAGGGCGAAAACGTCGATTGCGGCGCGAGCCGGGGAGGGGGCGGGCGAAAGCCACTCGGCGGCGATGTCCGAGAAGCGGACCGAGGCGGACGAAAGCCCGGGGCCGCGCGCGGCGAAGAGTTTTTTCCACAAAGGCGCTTTGCCCGCGCTTTTGGGCTTGCCGAGAACGGCGTCGATGGCGGCGTTGGAGATTTGAGGCGCATCGGCGGGTATAGCGTGGGAGGGTTTCTGGAATTCATCGAGACCGTAGGCCCACGAGAGTCCCCAAGGAGCGATAACGTCCGGAGCGACGGCGATGTGGCGCTGCGCGAAGGCATAGCGCAACTCGTCGTAGAAAGAGCGGGCATGTTTTTCGCTGGTAAAGAAGCCGAGCTTCCACGCCTTGGCGGTGGCAGAGCCGACGGCGCGGTTAAAGATGTCGCGCAGATCGGACTCTTGTTCGCAGCGAGCGTTATGGTTGGGGCCGTGATGTCGCCAGAGCCAGCTCGGAACGGTATTTTCTTCGATGGCGGAAAGGTCGGCGGGAACGTTTCTGTGAGCGGCTTCGGCCATGATCTCGACGGACTCGGCGCTCCACGTTAAAGGAGAAGCGAGGGCGGGAGAGGCTTCGTCGCCTGCGAAGTCGCTTGATTGAAAAGGAATGTCGTCGAACGCATCGTCGGCGCCGCGCGTGAAGTGCCGCGCGAAGGGGAGGAAAAACTCATGTTTTTTCATAACGTTAGGCATGCGTCAGGGCTTTGGCCGGAGAAGTTATCCACAAGATACGGTATATCGGGGGTTTTTATGCCACAAAAGGTGGTAATTATAAAGAAAAAGTTATTAACAGGGTAAAGGCAGGAGAGAATTCAAAAATTGCATTTTGGGCGAGGGAGGTTAAGGATGGGAGGATATTAAGAACGAAATTTTGGAGGACAGGCATGAACGAAATATCTAAAGAGGATTGCGCCGCACTGAAAGAATATTACGCGCGCGTATTCGAGCTCGGCGAAATTTTCCTAGGTATCATATCCGAAAACGGCATCGGTTTTCGCGAGCCTCCGGCGTTGTACACCGAAAGGATAAACCCGCATTGCGGCCGCATTTTGTTTAACGGAGGCATGGCGATAGAATTGTCCATCGGCGGGCATCCGCACTCTTTTCACACGCCGCTTGGGTTGCTGCCCATCGCGGGGAGTTTTTACGGAGACGAGGATAAAAAAGTTTATAAGGCGGTGAACGAGCGCTTTAGATTGACCCGGCTGCCGTATGTCGAACAATCGGAAGGCGTTCTCGCGCCGATCATTTACGAGCTAACGCGCGATGCGAAAGGTGCACGGTTGCCCGCTGTGAATCGTTTTCTGCCTAAGGATCACGCCTCATCGCGCTGGGGAGAGATTTCTCTTCAGGAAGTTGACGATCTTTGGGAAAGGCTCATGCCGGAAGGGCTGCGCGCCAAAAGAGCGCGGAGTCCGGGAACCGACTTCGATCCGCGCCTGCCGTTGGGCTGAAAGGCGAAGAAATTCATCCGGATAACGGACAAAGGCGCGCCGGGCGGCCATTTTTTTGTTCTCAATCGTCGGAAGTGCCTTTATAACGGGGCATCGCAGCCGTTATCCCGATTCCGCCATGTTCGCTTCTGAAAATTTTTCATTTGTCCGCCGGATTTCGCAAGCCGGGACGTATCTGCGCACACTGATAAGCGGGGTGAGCGTGGGGCGGGACGAGTTCGGCAACCGGTATTACCGCGAACGCGGCAAGCCGCGCGCGCCGTACGGAGGCCGCGTGCGGCAAAAAAGGTGGGTGCTGTACAAAGGCGCGCCCGAGCCGACGAAAGTTCCGCCCGAATGGCACATGTGGCTGCATTACATGGCGGACGCGCCGTTGCATGAGGACGCGCGCAAGCCGTGGCAAAAACCGTACGAGGGGGGCTTCGCGGCGACGCCGGTTGCGCGGGAAGCCGAAAACAACTATCAAGCGTGGAAACCGTAAGAGGAAGAGGGAACGTTCATGGGACACAACGTATTCGAAACCATTCTCGGGGCCATCGTGTTGGCGCTGGGCGGATTGTTTTTGGCGTTCGCCTATTCGAGCGCCGATCTCAACAAGGTCAAGGGATACACGGTGACGGCGAACTTTCCGATGGTGGACGGCATCAAGGAAGGGACGGACGTCAAGATCAACGGAGTCAAGATCGGATCGATCGACAGTCTCAAGCTAAACACGGAAGCGGGCGCGTCGCAGTTTCTCGTAACGGTGTCGATGACGCTGGACCAATCTATCCTGTTGCCGACGGATACGATGGCGCTTGTGGCGTCCGAAAGTTTGCTTGGCGGAAAATACCTGTCGCTTGAGCCGGGCGTGGACGAAGAAACGATCAAAACGGACGGGACGGGCCGGATTGTGCGGACGCAAGCGCCGATGCGCCTCGACGATTTAATCGGGCAGATGATCTATGGCAGCAAGCGCGGCGACGGCGCGCCGCCGGCCGAAGAGAAGCCGGCCGATGCGCCGGTTGCAGCGCCTGCCGCGGCGCATCCATAAAATGAGAAAGCTGTTTGCCATAGGAGCGGTCGCGGCGGCGCTGATGCCATCGGCGGCGTTTGCGGTTCCTCCGGCGCAAGAGCAGAAGGTCGCGGTCGTGCGGGCGCTCGACAAGATGACGGCGCGGGTGGAGGAGATATCGCTTCCCGTGGGAGAGGCGGTTTCATTCGGAACGCTGACGCTAAAGGCCGAAACGTGCCGGACGACGCTGCCCGAAGAAACGCCGCCCGAGTCGGCGGCCTATCTGGTCGTTGAGGAAACGAAGCCGGACTCGAAAGAGACGACGCCTGTATTTAAAGGATGGATGTTCGCCTCGAGTCCTGCGCTATCGGCGATGGAGCACCCGGTCTACGATATCTGGGTTATCGGCTGCAAAGACAAGACGTCGCCGAGCAGCGCGTTCCAAGGCGGATAGTGTGGGAACGGCAGAGTGCGGACTTTGATCGCATCCGCAAGCATGCGCTGATAGGCTTGGCGCGCGACTTCGAACGCGCCGAAGCGTTCGAGGTGCGGCGTCTGAAACTGGGTATCGAGCAGCGTAAAATTGTGTTTGCGTAAGAGGCCTACGAGGCAGACGAGGGCGATTTTGCTTGCGTCGCGTTCGCGGCTGAACATGCTTTCGCCGAAGAAAGCGCCGCCGATGGCGACGCCGTAGAGGCCGCCGACGAGTTTTTTGTCTTTCCATATTTCGATGGAATGGGCGTTGCCGCAGTAATGCAGGGAAGTGTAAAGCTTGATAAGCTCGGCGTTGATCCACGTGTCGGGACGGCCTTCGCGCGGTTCTGCGCAGCCGCGCATAACGTCGCGGAAAGCGCGGTTGAGAGTAATTTTGTAAGGCGCTTTTTTGAGCGTGCGGACGAGGCGGTGCGGGACATGGAAGCGCTGGTCGAGAGGAAGGAGGGCGCGGATGGGAGGATCGAACCAATGCAAATCCTTGGCGTCCGCGTTTTCGGCCATCGGAAAAATGCCCAAGGTATAAGCGCGCAAAAGAATCGTCGGCGTTAGATAAGGAAATATTCTTTTTGACATAGCGGGCTATTCAAGGGCTTTGAGGGAATCCTGTCAAGAAGTTCGGAAAAAGAGGCGCTCGCGTAAGTTGGCTTGTTAAGGGAGAGCATATCGTGTAAGTTGAAGAAGCTATTATACACCTGTAGGCAACGTTAACTCTATCCGAAGGAGCCAGAACATGAGTGGATGCATATCGGGACAATGCGGCATTGGCGGTAACGACGAAACGACGTCATCCGGCGCCGGGAGTTGCTCGTGCGGCTGCGGTTGCGGCAAATGCGGATGCAAAAGCGACAGTTGCTGTTCGACCAAAGGCTGTGAGCTGACGCCGCTGGCCGTGGCCGCGCATCGCGAGCTTTTAAAGCAGAAGATGAAAGCCGTGTTTGAGAACAGAATTGGCCGCAAGATGGACAAAGTGGCCGAGACGGTCGTAGACGCCGTTCTTTTGTCGTTGAAGGATAAAATGGCCGAGCAAACGGCGCGCGAACAACTCGACGCGCGGTTGATGGATATCTTCAAGGGCTGAATTTAGAGTATCGGCTTTACCTTTGCGGCTTCTTGCGGGGAGAGGCCGAGGGTTCGTTTTGTTTTTTGCGTACCGACAAACGGAATTTAACCGTGTTTTGTCGATATAAATGAATGGATTGTCCTGAATTTATCAAATATTCAGCAAGTTTCTGTAAAGTCGGGCTGTATGGGAACGTTTTTATGCCAATTGATTTTATAAATTATAAAACGCTTTTTCACGCGCGGAATGAAAGCCAAGCCGCTTACGGCGAGTGGATGGAAACGTCGATGGACGTTCTGTCGGCGTATGCAAAGAAAGCGTCGGGTGATCATCGAAAGGCGGCGGAAGCGCTTGCCGCGGATTGGGATGCCGAGAGTCTAAGCTATTTGTCCTACGCCGGATTTTGTTTCTGGCACGAACCGATAAAAGAGCTGTCTGCAAAAACGGGGATTCAAGATCCGCACTGGTCGGCGAAAATGGCTTTTCGTTCGCTGATCGACGCATGCGTGCCGTCAGGCAAAAACGCGTCCCGGCAAGAGGCCGCCGGAGAAAACCAAGCCAAGATGGAAGAGACGGCCCGGCGCTTGAGGCTTGCGGCCGTCGCGTGTCGGGCGCGCCTGAATAAGGACGAAGATTTCAGAAAATTCCATGAAGCTCTTTTCGTCGACGTTTTGAGAAGCGTCGTTGCGGACGAAGGTCTTCGGGCGCATGCGAAAACGTGGCCCGGAATATTGGATAAGAACGGCGCGTTAAAATCCGGCATGTTCATTGTGACGAATGACAGAGGGTCTCTTTTGACGAAAGAAGCGCTTCGGGACGTTCTTGCGCACGATCCGCAAACGATCGCCGAAAGAGTGTCGGGCATCGTCGTCGAAGCCGCCAGGAAATTAAGGCCGGACGTTTATTCGGATTTTCCCGACGTTGTTCCGGTTGTGCGCCCGAAGGCGGAAGGATCGGGCGGATACCATTACCAGGCCGCCGCGGAGGATCGTCCGGCAAGCGCCTCATACAGGTTTGATCCCGAGCGGAGCGACGTTTCCGGGACGTTTGAAATGTTTTCGATAACGTGCGCGGTTCATGAAACGTATCATCTTCTTCAGCGTCACTGGATGCTGAAGGACGTTCATCCGGCGACCAATCCCTTTTGGTGCGAGGCTCAGACATATCCGGAAGCGTCCATTCCGCAGTTGTATGACAGGCCTTGCCGTACATATCCGTATTTTCCGCAGAACGATCCGGCAAGGGCGGGATACGATGCCTACGTCGCGAGGCCGACCGAAAACTGCACGTATTCGTTTTGCGAAGGCATCGAATTTGTGCTGTGTTCCGTGTGGGATAATCAGGTCATGCCGGGCGACCCGTTTGTGAAATCGGATATTTCGGAATTGGAATCCCTTGCCCGGCGCAATAAAATATTGCCCGCCGTTCCCCCGAAAAAGGATTCGAAAAAAAGCCCGACGCGCGCGGACGATTTTGTCATTCGGTAAAAAAGAAACGGCCTCATTCGCCTTCGAGATACTTCTCCAACCACAGACCGCGATCGTTTCGCATAAAAATGCGAAACGTACCTTACCTTATTGTTATTGCTGTTTAAATTGCTTAACAAAAAATTAATCCAGCAAGAATAAAGTTATATGCATGCGAGTGCATTCGCAGCGGAGGGTGTCATGCGTATTCTTCTTGTTTTATTTGGACTGATGTTGGCATCGGTTCCGGCAGGGGCGGCCAACGTGCCGGGAGATGCTTGCGCTACGCTTGGCCAGACGAAGATGTCCGACGATCAAAAAAGCCTTATCGGGTGCCTAAAAAATGATTCCGGAGGCCTGGTCTGGAAAACGATGACCTCTTCAAATCAAAGCACATGCCCGTCCGGAAAGGCTCTGATGTCTTTTGTGAACGGCGTTCCTTCCTGCGGGGCAGTGAGTTCCGGCGCGTCGACGCCAGCGCCGGCGCCAGTTTTGCCTGCGTTATATTATTGTCCCACCCAACATCCTTGTACCGGGGGGACTTCGACAACGAGCACCACCTGCAACGGACAAACGACGCAACAAAGCACGTGTTCGGTTGTGTGTACGTATTGCGCGGGCATGAGGAATAACGTTGCATATAATTGTAGTAATTATCCACATAACTACAGCTGCACGCGCGTACAATAATATAGCTGATCCTGATTTCGAGATACTTTTCGAGGCCTCATTCGCCTTCGAGATACTTCTCGAGCCACAGACCGCGATCGTTTCGCATCGAAACGCAAAGCGTTGAGAGGCGAAGCGTGAATCGCCGGTCTCAAAATATAAAAGGCCTTATTCGCCTTCGAGATATTTTTCTAACCAATGTATGTCGTAGTCGCCGTTCAAAAAGTCGTGTTCGGCGATGAGGCGGCGGTGCAGGGGCAGGGTTGTGTCGATTCCGCCGATGACGAATTCTTCCAGCGCGCGGCGCAGGCGCAACAGGCACTCGTTGCGGTTGGTGCCGTGGACGATCAATTTTGCAATCATGCTGTCGTAGTGCGGCGGCACGCGGTAGCCGTCGTAAAGAGCGCTGTCCACGCGGACGCCCAGGCCGCCGGGCGGATGGAAGCCGACGATTTTGCCGGGCGAGGGCGCGAACGTTTCCGGATTTTCGGCGTTGATGCGGCATTCGATGGCATGGCCGTCGATCTTGATGTCCGCTTGCGCGTATGACAAAGGCAACCCGGCGGCGACGCGGATTTGCTCGCGCACGATGTCGATGCCGGTGATCATTTCCGTCACCGTGTGCTCGATTTGGAGGCGCGTGT
>CAYUPD010000049.1:0-9243 GCA_964446645.1 uncultured Rhodospirillaceae bacterium | reverse complement strand
GATACAGCCTCGGTGCCGCAGATCTTTTGCGCCGCGCCATGGGTAAAAAGAAAGCCTCTGAAATGGCTGCCCAGCGCGCCAATTTTGTCAAAGGCGCGGGCGCCAAGCACGGCGTGTCGACAGAGCAGGCCGGAATCATTTTCGACCAGATCGATAAGTTCGCGGGCTACGGCTTCAACAAAAGCCATGCCGCGGCCTATGCGCTGATCGCCTACCAGACGGGTTATTTAAAGGCGAATTATCCGGTCGAGTTTTTCGCCGCCGCCATGAACTTCGAACTTGGCGATACCGACAAACTCAGCGTTTTCCGCCAAGAATTGACTCGCAACCGCATCGCGCTGCTTCCTCCCGACATCAACCGTTCCTATCCGGCGTTTTCGGTCGAAGAGTCAAACGGCAAAGCGGCCGTGCGCTATGCTTTGTCGGCCGTTAAAGGCGTCGGCGCGGCTGCCATGCGGGGCGTCGTCGAAGCGCGCAAGGAAGGCCCGTTTAAGGATTTGTTCGATTTTGCCGAACGCATCGATCCGCACGAGGTCAACCGCAAACAGTGGGAAAATCTGGCCCATGCGGGCGTTTTTGACTCGCTCGACAAAAACCGCGCGCAAGTCATCGCGTCCATCGACATGCTTCTCAAATACAGCCAGCAGCGAAAGGCAGAGCGGGCCAGCGGGCAGAACAATCTTTTTGCGTCTTCGCTCGACGGGGCAAAGCCGCCCCTGCCGCCGACCAAGAACTGGGACGAATTGACGCGCTTGCAGCACGAATTCACCGCGCTCGGGTTTTATATGTCGGCGCATCCGCTCGATAATTACCGCGCTTTGCTGGATCGCATCGGGGCCGTGCAGGCGGCCAAGATTTCGGAAAAATTTCGCGACGCGGCCTCGACCCGGTTTAAACTGGCGGGCATCGTCGTCGCTCGGCAAGAGAGAACGTCGAAGCAAGGCAACAAATTCGCGTTTTTGCAGCTTTCGGACGGCAGCGGGACGTTCGAAGTTACGGTGTTCTCGGAACTGTTGGCCGCTAAACGCGATATTTTGGAGCCGGGGCAGGCGGTGTTGATTGAAGCCGATGCGCAAACCAATACGCAGGGTGGCGGCCGCGGCGGCGCAGAGGGCGCGCCGGACTTGCGCTTTATCGCCCGCAATATCGAGCTTTTGTCGGACGTTTCGGCCCGCAGCGCAAAAGGCGTGCGTGTCAGATTGTTCGAGACCTCGCCCGTTGCCGAGATACAAAAACTTTTAGCCGCGACGCCCAAGGGCCGCGCGCAAGTCGTCTTGGCTTTGGAGCTGGACGGAGGCGAAGAGGCGGAAGTCGAACTGCCCGGCGGCTTTATGCTGAACGAGGCGACAAAAACCAAACTCCGCCAGATCGGCGATGGGCTGGAAGTCGTTGAATATTAATGGTTTTAAAAAAGCTAATTAGTTTCAAGTTATTTGAGTATTCTTTTTGCGGATTTTAAAAAAGCAATTTTTGGAGTTGAAAATGGTAGCCAAAATATCTTCGACATCTGAGAAAAGGGCGACTTTGTTGCAGCAACTCAAGAACTGTAAGGAGGAGCTGTTTGTAACTGGTATGGGGGGGCTTTGTGCTTACTTGGGGAAGCTCCTCATAGATTCGGCCCCTAGTACCTCAGGTTCTGCAGATATAACAATGGGTTTTGGGGTAATGACTTTAGTCGGCGGGGCAATGCTTTTATGTATAGGGCCCGCTATGTATCGGATCCGTAAGAAAGCACAGCTCCCCAAACAAGCTCGTCAAAATACTTGCGGCTGATTTAACTTACCCGATTTTCTTTGCCAGATTATCGAACGCGACAAGCGTTTCGATAAGCTTGGGCAAGTCTTTCAATTTAATCATGTTAGGGCCGTCCGAGGGCGCATTGTCCGGGTCTTCGTGGACTTCCATAAATACGGCGGCCACGCCCACGGCCACGGCCGCGCGCGCGAGGACGGAAATGAATTCGCGCTGCCCGCCGCTGCTGTCGCCTTTGCCGCCCGGCTGCTGCACCGAGTGCGTCGCGTCGAACACAACGGGGTATCCCGTCTCGGCCATGATGGGCAGGCCGCGCATGTCGGAGATGAGCGTGTTGTAGCCGAAGCTCGTTCCCCGGTCGCACAGCATGATTTTGTCGTTGCCGGTCGAGGCGATCTTGGCCGCGACGTTCTTCATGTCCCAAGGCGCCAAAAACTGCCCTTTCTTGACGTTGATGGGCCGACCGGTTTTGCCCGCCGCGACAAGAAGATCGGTCTGGCGGCATAGAAAGGCCGGGATTTGCAGCACATCGACGACCTTGGCGACTTCGGCGCACTGCTCGCGTTCGTGAATGTCGGTAATGACGGGAAGGCCTGTCTTTTCTCTGACTTCGGCAAATATCGGCAGGGCTTTATCAAGGCCGATGCCGCGCTGCGTTTTGATCGACGAGCGGTTGGCTTTATCGAACGAGGATTTATAGACGATCTCGACGTCGTACTTATCGCCGATCTCTTTGATAGCCGAAGCCGTCTCGAGCGCATGGGCGCGGGATTCCATCTGGCACGGCCCTAAAAAGAATACCAGCGGCAAGCCGTTGCCGATTTTAATAACGCCCTTTTTCGGCTTCGGAATTTCGAGATGCTTCATAATAAAACGCCTTCCTTTTTGGCGCGCGAGCGATAGCTGTGCCAGCTAAAGGGCAAAACGGCTAAATAGAGGATGCCCACAATAGAATACGTGAGCCATGTATTTGTAATCAGCCCAGCGACAAACGCAACGATGCCGACAAAAAGCGGCGCGACCCAAAGGCGTTCGATTCTCCATCCCTTAAGGGCAAAGGAAGGCACGCGGCTGACCATAAGCCCGCCGACGAAGAGCATCCAAACGGCATTGACGGCGGAAGGCATCCGGATTTCGGGGCCGAATTCGAGAACGAGAGCCAAAGGCAGCAAACCAAGCGCCGCGCCCGACGGGGCCGGAACGCCTGTAAAATAGCGCTTGGTCCACAGGGGCGCGTCGTGCGCTTCGAGCATGGTGTTGAACCGCGCAAGGCGCAAAGCGCAGCATACGGCGAAGATCAGGACGGCGAACCAGCCGAATTCGCCCGCTTCCTTGAGAGTCCATTCGTACATGATGAAGCCGGGGGCGACGCCAAAACTAATAGCATCCGAAAGGCTGTCGAGCTCGGCGCCGAATTTGCTGGCGATGTTGAGCATGCGAGCGACGCGTCCGTCCAGAACGTCGAACATCGCGGCCAGCATGATAGCGATAACGGCGAGCTCCCAGCGTTCCTGCATGGCACAACGGACGCCCGTCAGGCCCGAGCAGAGAGAGAAAAGCGTCAGCGTATTCGGCAGAAGGCGCGTCAGGGGAAGGTCCTTAAGGCGCGGCGGGAAGTCGCGGGCTTCTGTCATAGGCGTACCTCGCCTTTACGGGGTTCTTCTTGAGACAGAAAATCGGCCAAGACGGTCTCGCCGCCGATCGTGCGCTGGCCGACGCATACGAGAGGGTTCACTCCTTTCGGAAGATAAACGTCGGTGCGGCTGCCGAAGCGGATAAGGCCGAAGCGTTCGCCCGCCTTGACGCGCTCTTCTTCCTGCGCGTCGCAAACGATACGCCGTGCGATAAGCCCCGCGATTTGGACGACGCCTATTTTTTCGTCCGCGCGCGGATGGTCGCCTTCCATTTGGATCGTGAGGGCCATGCGCTCGTTATCGACGCTGGCTTTATCGAGCGAGGCATTGAAAAATTTGCCGGGCCTGTAATGGCGTCCTATAACCGTTCCGTCGGCCGGGATGCGATTGACGTGTACGTCGAAGACGTTCAAGAAAATGCTGATGCGGGTCAAAGGCTCGGAACCAAGGCCAAACTCAAGGTCCGGCACGACGTCTTTAATGGCGATAACGCGTCCGTCCGCCGGGCTGACGACGAGACCCGCGCGGATGGGCGCGACGCGGTCGGGGTCGCGGAAGAAATAAAAGCACCATGCCGTAAGCACGAGGCCGACAAAAAATGCCGTGCCGCTAGTAAAGAGGAGGATAAAGGTCACGCCTGCGGCAAGGCCTATAAACGGCCATCCTGCGGGATGGAAAGAAAGAGGTGGAAAAGCACTGTCGGTCATGGCTGTAGTCTCCGCCGGGCCTGAATACGAATGGACGGAAGACCCTAGCATAACCGCGTTTTGCCGAGAAAGCCCTTAAAGAGAGGGGGTAAAAGCTTATTAACATTGTCATATGAGGAAAAGTTATGATAGCTTTTTGACGAGTCCATCCTTGATTCTCTCCTTTTTTACGTCGAATCTTACTCTGATGCCCGCTCCGGTTCCCGATACGGCCATTCCGAAAGTTGTCGATGTCTCGACCAGCTTCGATGCGCTGCTCAAGACGCTCGACGAGGAATTCGCGCGCCTTTCGTCCAAAATGCTCGGGCAGTTTTGTTTTAGCTACGACGGGCTTGAATTCGACATTCGCCACGTCAAAGAGGGCGAGAAATATCACTTCCTGATTAACGCCGTCGTAGGTTACATGCCGTATACGATCGAGTCGGCCGAGCGGCGCGAGGCGATCAAGGTTGTCTTGATGGGCGCGCGAACCCTGCCGAAAGTGAGGTTCGGGCTCGATGTGTCGGGCAAGATCATAGCGAAAGCCTTGTACGAAATCCCAAGCCTCGTCGTGCCGGATATCATATTTTATCCGCTTGTTTTGTTTTTGCAGGAGGCGCGTCCGTTTATCGGCCTTATCGGAAAATATATCTCTCCGCCGAAGGTTTCCGCCGCGCCGAAACCCCTACCCCCCGAAAAGAAAGACTCGGGTGGTTAGCCTCTTTTTAGTAAATTAAGCCTAAGCTGGCCCTTTCGGGCCGTGTTTACCTGTTTTTGAAAGAGAAGAAAATCTTGAGCATATCGTCTGTATGCGTTTATTGCGGTTCGTCGAATAACGTTGCCGAAAAGTACAAGCTGTCGGCTCAGGCCATCGGCACGGAGTTGGCGCGTCGAGGCATACACATCGTCTACGGGGGCGGCCATGTCGGCCTGATGGGCGTGGTGGCGAACGCGGCGCTGAAGGCGGGCGGAGTCGTCATCGGGATCATCCCCGAGCACATTCGCGAGCAGGAAGTCCAGCACAAAGGCCTGACCGAGCTGCACGTTGTGCCGAGCATGCACATTCGCAAGCGCATGATGGTCGAACGCGGCGACGCCTTTATCATTTTGCCGGGCGGATTCGGCACGCTCGATGAGTTGTTCGAGATTTTGACGTGGAAGAAGCTCAAGCTTCATAGCGACCCAATCCTCGTTTTCAATCAGGACGGCTATTGGGACGAGATGATCTCTTTGGTGAAGAAGATCATCGCCGAAGGTTTTTCAGGCCCTGCGGACATTCATTTGTTCGAAGTCGTTAACACCGTGGACGAGCTTTTTGCCGCGCTCGATCGCCAGATTGCCGAGAAAAAAGCGGCTCTGGCAGAGCGGATATAGAGGTTTTAATCCCGTTTACCATACTCTCAGGTTGTGCCCCGTTAGCCGCAGGATTATAAAGAAAGCCTATTTCTTTCATGTATTTTTTTTGGGGGCCAAAATGAAGTGTGCAAACGAGGCGTGGCAAATTCCCGGCGACGTCGAGGCGGTATGGCACAAGCGTTTTTCAGGATTTTTGGGCGGGCTGCACATATTGTGGCAGACCTGTAAATCCAAGGACATGAAACTCGCAATCGAAAAAAGATCGCCGCAGGCACATTCGGCTTCGGCAACTATTACTACGAACATTCCCCTCGTACCTGTTTCCGGCACATCTTGGTCGGGCTGGGACTTTTTGCCGAAAGCGGACGGCGAAAAGGGCATATCGTTTAAACTCGACAAGGAAGACAAAAGATTTGTTCTTGTTAAAAGATATGGAGACCAAAGCGATTGGGAGAAAATAAGGCCGGGCGATTTGGTAAGTTTTTTGGCCGGGTGCCTTTATGAAAAAGACCTTTTTCCGGATTGCGTGTCGCGTCCGGCTTCTGTCGATAGACGCTCTCTTGAAGAAATAAAGGCCGCGCCGGGCAGTTAACTCTTTTTATTGCCGTGTTTTCTATGGTTATCAGCGCGTTAACCAGAGATTTTGCTTGCGCAAGCAATTCATTTCGGATACCTTTTTAAGGCAATTAATTACCTTAAAAGGGGAAATAAATAATGGATAGACCTTTTGACTCTTCTTCTTCTTCCTTGGCATATCCCCATGTGATCTCCCATGCCCTTGAAAAGGATCCTGTTCCGGGAATCGTAAACCTTGATGCAGACGATATATTTGTAGAACAGCCGGTCAGAGTGCCGGATTCCCGAAAGGGCGAAACGTTTCTGAGCCAAAATCGCCTTCCACGTTTTGAAAAGTAATCTCAGGCAAGATTACAGAACCCCTAGCATGCTCGCGACGAGCGGATGACGGACGACGTCGCGGTCAGTCATGCGCACAACCTCGATGCCCGGCACGGCTTCGAGCCTCCGCGCGATGTCGCTAAGGCCCGAGAGTCCGTCGAGCAAATCGCTTTGATCGGGGTCGCCCGTCAGCACCATCGTCGAGTGCCAGCCGAGGCGCGTCAGCAGCATTTTGATCTGGTTGTAGGTGCAGTTTTGCGCTTCGTCGATGACGATGAAGGCGTTGTTGAGCGTGCGTCCGCGCATAAAGCCGATGGGCGCGATTTCGATGGAGCCTTCGGCCATAAGCTGCTTGAGACGCTTACCGCCGATGCGGTCGTTTAGCGCGTCGTAAAGGGGCCGCAGAAACGGCGACATTTTCTCCTGCAAGTCGCCGGGCAGGAAACCCAGCGTTTCTCCGGCCTCAATCGCGGGGCGCGACAGGATGATGCGGTCGATGCGTCCGGCCTCAAGCGCCTCGACGGCGGCTGTGATGGCCAGATACGTTTTGCCGGTTCCGGCGGGGCCAAGGGCGAGCACAAGGGCGTTTTCGGCCATGGCCTCGAGGAGGCGCGACTGGTTGGCGTTTTGGGGTTTGACTTTGCGGACGTACCTCTGGTCGCGGCGGTCGAAGGCGGGGCTGTTCAGAGGATCCCACGGAGAATTTCTTCCGTAGAGAGGTTCGACGTTATGAAATTTTTCTTTGCGGTTTAGCCGGTCATGCCGCTTGCCCATAAGGACTCCTTTGCCGGAGGTTGAACGAAAAAGACGCGGCCTCGCGCGTTACAGGGACGCGTACAAGGCGGTTTTTTTGAAGCGAAAAGAGAGAGTGCCGTAAGAGGGCCGGAGAGAAATAGGTCTGAATACAACCTGTTAATCTTTTTACCTCCCGATTCCGCCGCGTATCTGAGGCGGGAAGAACGCATCGCATCGAAGCAAGACATTCTTTCTAACTATAAGTGATTCTAGGGCTTTCTGGTTAACAAAGAGTTACGCAAGGCGTCATTTTAAAGAATTGCCATGCGATTTTCTTGACAGTACAGTCGGTAATCCCTACTTTGCGCCCTTTCGGAAATTAAGGAATACGCCATGAAAGTTGCCAATTCTCTCAAGTCGCTCAAGAAGCGCCATGCCGGATGCAAAGTTGTGCGCCGCAAGGGCCGCACCTATGTGATTAACAAGACCAATCCTCGCTACAAAGCCAGACAGGGATAACGGCGAAGAGGCTGCCTCATGCCCGCCTCACGCAACATCGTCATCACGGCAGCCAACGATTTGTATCTTCCCCTCGCGCGCGGCCTTTTAAAGTCGTTGCGCGAGCTTCGTTTATCGGTTCCTTTCGACATCGGCATTTTAGACGTCGGCCTTGGCAACGAGGCAAAGGCCGAGCTTGCCTCTTTGGGAGTCAAAGTCGTTTCGCCCGTTATGGGCATCGACTATCCGGGGCGCGAGGCATGGGAGAAAGAATTTCCCGGTTTTCGCGCCATGACATCGCGGCCCTTCTTGCGCGACATTTTTCCCGGTTCCGACGTTTATATGTGGATGGACGCCGATACGTGGGCTCAGACGCCCGATGCGCTCGACACGATGCTTATGGGGGCGGCGGGAGAAAACTCTCTTTTTATCGCGTCCGAAATCGACCGCGACTACAAGCCGTATTTTTTAAGCTCGCAGCCGTGGGAGTATCACCTCAAATGGTATCGCTCCAATTTTCCGGCAGAGACGGTCGCCGCGATTTTTCCGAGGCCGATGTTGAACTCCGGGGTTTTTGCGATGCGGGCGGACTCGCCCGTGTGGACGGCGTGGGCCAGGGAGTACGAAACGTGCCTCAAGCGCTTCGAAAAAGTGACGAAGCAACAGTTTATGACCGATCAGTTAAGCCTTAATATTGCCGTGTATACGCAAGGATTGCCGCTTAAGATCATGCCCGCGGAATTTAACTGGCTGACGCTGTATTCGCTGCCTATGTTCGACGAGGATAAAAAACTCTTTGTGCGTCCGACGCCGCCCAGAACGGTCCTTTCGGTTTTGCACCTGACGCACGAAAAGAAAATGCGCAGCTTCGATCTGGCCACGACAAAAGGCGGCACGATCGCAAAAACGCTTCTCAATTAGAATTATTTTACGGCTGCGGCGTCGATACCCGCTTCGGAGGCCACGGCCGCTTCGATGCTGGCCGAGTCGAGAGAGCCGCTGCCGCCGCCCTTGACGAAGCGCGCGCAGGCGTGATCGAGCGACATGATGGATTTGTCGGGATTGTGATGCGTGCGGATGTAACGGTCGGTCAGCTTGACGACGCGCACGCAAGAGTCTTTGGAAATCTCGATGCCGTAGTGTTTTTCGAAACGGTCTTTCAGGTTCATTAAAATATGGACGGTCATCGCGCCGTCAGGCTCGCTCAGGGCGATCTTTTGGAAGCGGCGGTCGATGGCCGGTTCGACCGAAACGTAATCCTGATATTCCTCGCGCGTCGTCGCGCCGATGACGTAGAGGTTGCCTTCGGTGAGGTAGGGTTTCATCAGATCGGCTATCCCTGCGTAGCTCGAAGCCTTGAACGAGATCATCAGCTGATGGATTTCGTCGATGCAGAAGATGATGGGGGGCGTCTTGCGCGTGGCGTTGCGTTCCGAGACGCCCTTGACGATGGGGATCAAACGGCCCTCGAGGTCGGAGCGCGATTGCGAGCCTGCGCCGATCATCGACATCTCAAGCTCGATGATGCGCGAGCCTTGCAGCATCTTGGGAACTTTGTTCTGCACGATCCATTGCGAAAGGCCTATAAAAAGGGCCGTTTTGCCGACGCCCGCGCCGCCCAAAAGCATGACGTTTTTGCGCATGCGCTGAAGCAAAATCAGCGTCATCTGATCGATTTCGGTATC
>CAYUPD010000048.1:0-9247 GCA_964446645.1 uncultured Rhodospirillaceae bacterium | reverse complement strand
CGTCGCCGAAGGGCAGGGCATAGCCTATATCCGCGTTGGCTGTCCATTTTCCCCAGTCTTTGCTCGCAACAAGCGTTTGGTCGATGCTCCAGTATTCCTGACTCGCCCCGATGTCGTTTGAGTCCGAATCCCGCCCCGTCGGCAAGGTCACTCCGCCGATGTAGGCGGCTTCGACGTGGAGCTTTTCATTTTGATAAAAGCGGTATCTCCCTCCGACCTCAATATCCCCGAACCCTTTGCCGGACGATGGCCCCGGCGTTCCGTCGTCGTCGAAATCGTTGTCTTTGTCCTTGAGCCACGAATAACCGATGGCGGCCGATATATCGAAGTTATCCGAAATCCCGGCCGTTCCCGAAAGCCCAAGGGCGCGGTCGGAGCTAAATCCTCTGGACACATCGTTGCCGCCGCCGCTCCATGCCTTGTCGGAAAATCCGAACGCATAGGATGCCTCGACCTCATAATGCCCGGGATCGACGGGCGAAGCGTCGGCCGCGTTGATTTTGCCGTGCTCGGGCGACGCTTCGTCTTCTGCGCGCGCCTGTGGAAGGGGGTTGGCCAAAATCAGGCAGAAAAGAACCGCGCATCCCGCGGCGACGGACGTGTTTTTCATCGGCAACTCCATTATCTTCCGTTTAACGACAGGGCTTCTTTGAATTGCTCGGCGTTGTAGCGCATCATGTCCGCATACGTTTGCGCCGGGCCTTTGGGGCCGGACAGCGCGTCGGAATAAATTTCTTTCCCGACGCGCGCGCCGGCGTCCTTGGCGAGCGTCGAGATCAATCTCGGGCTGGCAAGCGCTTCGAAAAAGACCAGCCTGACTTTTTCTTCCTTCATTTGCCGGACAAGAGCCGCTACTTGCGCTGCCGTCGGCTCGATCTCCGTATTGATGCCCTGCGGCGACAGAAACGATACGCCGTAGGCCGCCCCGAAATATCCGAACGCGTCGTGGCTCGTGATGAGCTTTCTTTGCGTGGCGGAAAACAGGCCCATATCGGCCTTGATTTGCCGGTCGAGTTTGCCGAGTTCGGCATCGTAGGCTTCGGCGCGGCGGTCGAAATAGGCTTTCTCTTGAGGAAGCGCTCTGCCGAGCGCGGCGGCTATGTTTTTGACGTAAATGCGCGCGTTCGAGACGTCCTGCCACGCGTGCGGATCGGTGACGTTCTCTCCGTCTTCTTGCATCGTCCGAGGCATCACGCCGTCGCTCGCGACCAAGACGGGGCCCTTGTAGCCCGAGGACGAGACGAGGCGGACAATCCATCCTTCAAAACCAAGGCCGTTTTCAACCACAAGATCGGCTCGCGCCAAGGCTTCGGCCGCCGCCGGAGTCGGCTTGAAAATATGCGCGTCTTCGCCGTTGGCAACGAGCGTTTGCACGGCGGTGCGGTCGCCGCCAACTTGCCGAACCATGTCCCCCAATATGCTGAATGTCGCAACGACGCGAAGCGGCTCGGCATCCGCATGCGCGGGGAAGGGAAACAAAAACAATCCTAGCAAAAGGCAGGCAAGAGGTTTATTCAAGGCGGACTCCCGAGTGGGGGTTGAGTTTTTCTAATTGTTACATTATAACAATAAAGAGTCAAATCGGACGGCGCGCGGGTTTTTGACGGAGGTTCTTTTTATGTTCGATGCTTCTTTGATGAAGCGTTTGTCTGTTGCGGCAGCGGTTTCGGCAGTTTTGGCCGCGCTTGTCGTTCTTGCGATCGGATAGGCCCATGCCGGACCCCCTCATTTCATTGAAAAACCTTTCCGTCTCGTATGGCCCTCATCCGGCGCTGCAAAACGTGTCCGGAGAATTCTTTGCTGGTTCTCTTACCGCTGTCGCGGGGCCGAACGGCTCGGGCAAAAGCACGCTCCTTAAAGTTTTGGCGGGAGTCATTAAACCCTCTTCCGGAAAAATCGTTTTTGCCGATGGCCGGAAACGGGCGATCGCCTATCTGCCGCAAACGTCGCACATGCAGAGGGAGTTTCCGATTTCTGTCCAAGAGCTTGTTTTAACGGGGTTTTATGCGGAAATAGGCGAGACGGGCCGCGTCGGGGCCAAGCGGCGCGACCGCGCTGCAACCGCTTTGTCGGACGTCGGTTTATCGGAATATGAAAACCGCCCCGTCGGCGAGCTTTCGGGCGGCGAATTCCAACGCGCCTTATTTGCGCGGGTTATCGTTCAGGACGCGCCGATCATTCTTCTCGACGAACCTTTTACGGCCGTGGATGCCGAAACGACATCTCGTCTTATTCGCCTGCTGCTTAAATGGCACGACGAGGGCCGCACGGTCATTTGCGTCCTGCACGACTTGCTGATGATCAGAAAATATTTCCCGGAGTCGATGGTTCTGCAAGGAAAGTGCCTTGGCCTCGGACACACCCATAAAATGTTCGAGCAGAAACTCCTTTCCTTCGATCTCGATATGGCCGAGCTGCATTCGGCGCACGAAGCCATTCACGACACGCACGATTGCGAGCACCCTCATGACGCTTGAAGCCCTTTTTATCGAGCCTTTCGCGACATTCGCGTTTCTTCGCCGCGCGCTCGTGGCCTGCGTCGTTCTTTCCGTTAGCGGCGCGCCTCTTGGGTTTTTTATGAACCAGCGGCGCATGGCTCTCGTCTCAGACGCTATGTCCCACGCCATTCTGCCGGGCGTGGCCGTCGCTTTTCTGATTGCGGGTTTCGGCGTGTGGGCTTTGACGCTCGGCGGCCTTGTGGCGGGCATTCTCATCGCCTTATTCTCGGTTTTTCTGAGCCGCTACACGAAAATCAAAGAAGACGCCGTTTTTACGCTGCTGTTTTTGTTGTCTCTCGCTTCGGGCATCGTGCTTCTGTCGATCAAAGGAAGCAACATCGACCTGATGCACATGCTGTTTGGGGACATCCTTGCCATCGACAACGAGGCCCTTATCTTTATCGCGTCCGTCGCCGTTCTGACGCTGTTCTCCTTGGCGGCTATCTATCGCGGGCTGATCCTCGATTGCTTCGATCCGGATTTCTTGATGGCATCGGGACGAGGAAAATTCGTTCGCCCTGTCTTTTTCGTTTTGTTCGTCGTTAATCTTGTGGCCGCTTTTCAGGCTCTCGGGACGCTCATGGCTTTGGGGTTGATCCTTTTGCCTGCCATCGCCTCGGGATTTTGGGCAAGGCGCATTCATACCGCGATGACTTTGAGCGTCTTGATGGCCGTGATCTCTTCCTACGCCGGGCTGCTTGTCTCGTATCACGCCAATACGCCTTCCGGCCCCACGGTCGTTTTGGTTTGCGGGATTCTATGCTTATTTTCCGTTTTATTCGGGCGAAGGGGAAGTTTTTGGGCGTCTGTGCACTTGAAAAAAGCTTCTTAATCTATCCCCAATTTCTTTCGTATCTCTGCGGCCTTTGCGCGATAAAAGGCCTCTTCGTCCGCTTTGCCGAGCTGCCGGTAGAGCGCGGCAAGCTCGTCATAGGCGGGCAGGAGGCCGGGGTTTAGTTCAAGCGCGCGGAATAGGTGTTTTTCGCTCTCTGCTACTCCTTTGGGGCTCGTGCCGATGGCCAGAAGCGCGGTGGCATAATTATAATGCGCTTCGGCGTTATTATCGGATAGGGCCAAGGCTTGGCGATACTCCTCAAGCGCAAGATCGTATCGCTTCATTTTCATATAAGCATTGCCAAGATTGTTTCGGGACTTGATCGGGTTTTCTCCGCAATCGAGAATATGCGTAAAAAGAGAAACGGAATCTTTCCAGACTTTGTTTTGCTCAAACGTGGCAAGGCCGAATAAAAAAGCTGCCAATACCGATAGACAGGCAATGAAAACTTTTGCCTGTCGCGCATAAGCCGGGCGATTTAGGCGCGCCAAACCTTCGCCGATGCCGAGCGCCAATCCCGCCATCGGCAGATGAAGCCAGTGTTCGTAAAAAACGACGCCTGCGGAAACCAAAAGGCCGGACTGCGGTATATGCACTGCCGCCGCCCATAAGATTCCCCATGCAAGCGGCGTTGCCGGTTTGGAGGGCCTCCGGATGACGCAATAGACAGCCAGCGTTAGCAGCGCGAGGCCCCCTATGACCTGTAGGTCGAACGGCCTCGTCAACGAAGGGAAGCTTCGTTCGATGTGCAAATCTGTCGGCCACACAATGAGCCGGATGTACGCGGGAAACGTCGCCAGAAAAGTATAGAAGCGGGTCGAAAAAGGCTCGGCCTCGACGGTCGGGCCGTAATATCCGAAAAAGCCGTCGAAATTTAGGATTGTCCCGCGCGCGATGAGATATAATACGGCGATAAGCCAGAACGGCCATGTTTTAAAATATGTCGATGGCGACCATCTGTTTTCGCTTTTGTAAAAAAGAAGCCCCATCGCAAGAAGCGGAAAAATAACGGCGGATTCTTTGCTTAAAAGCGCGAAAGTAAACAATACGCAAGCTTTCGCGACGCTTCTGCGGCTAAATCCGGGCGCAAGGACGTAAGCGCCTGCAATCAGAAATAAAGCGGCGAGGGGGCCTGCCGTTCCGCTGATATAAGAAATCGCTTCGATGTGTGCCGGATGTACGGCCCATAGCAAAACCGCAAGAACACAGGCCGCGCGATGAAATCCAAGCCGGACGCCTAACGCAAACAAAAGGCATGCGCCGAAAATATGCAAAAAAACGTTTAGGAAATGAAATGCCGCCACCGAGGGCCCGAAGCCCTGATAAACGCAGAGATATAAAAACATTTGCAAAGGGCGGTAGAAGGGAACGGTGACGCCGTGCCCTTGCAGAATGGACGTCGTAAAGAGAGTCGGCGCATAGCGCCATGACGTCAAAAATTTGTTGTCGACGATCAGCCCAAGGTCGTCGAATACAAAATCGTTGCCGTAGACGTTGGCATAGGCAAGCAGAACGGCCGCGATGAGGATTGCGTAGGGAAACGCCGCGGAGAGTCCGAAAATACTGAGTTTTCTTAATGCCGACACAAAGCCGCTTCTATCCCGGTTTTGCAAGAAACGCAATCCGGCGCGGCAATCTTAAAAGGCGTCCGGCTGCCTTGCGGCTTCCTTTGGATATTGCTACAAATCTTATTCTTCTCTTGCCTTTCATTGTCAGCTCTTTCTCCAGCACTCGGCTTTTTTATGGGGTCTTTATCGTTTCAATCGTTGCGGTTCGGCGGCTACGAACCTCGTACGCTATTAGGAATCGGGGCAGGGGCCAAAGCGTTTGCCGAAGCTTTCTTGAAAGAATTTCCGACTTGCGCCCCGACCCTTGTCGAAGAAGCCTCTTCCGGCCTTGAGGGGAAAACATTCGATTTCGTCAGAATCGACGCGCAAGGGGAAGAGCCCGATATTTCTGCCGACGGTGTACAAATGGCGCGCGGCGCCGACTACATTTTGGTCGCAGTGCAGGCCCATGCGCGCCTCGGCAAGCTCTTCGACCAACTTAAGGAAATAGGGTTTCGCTGCGCCGACATGGGATATCTTCAAAATCAGGGCGGAATTCTGTTCGAACGCGTCGTTATGCGCGCGACGCAGAGCAATCGCTATGCAAATTCGGACCGGACGCCCGTTCTCGATTATTTAATAGCGCGCAAGGCCGCGTGCCCCGATTTTTCCGTCCTTGACGTCGGTGCGTCGGCTAAGCCTTGGGCAGGCGACGTTTTGAACGCGACGTTCGACCTTGGCGATTGCTCGGCTGCGCCCGTCCATTTTACGGGCAATTTCAATAACGTCCGGGACTGGGAGCCGCTTCTCGCCTATGTCGCCGAACACGGAAAGTTCTCGTACTGCGTTTGCACCCATACGCTCGAAGACTTGGCCAATCCCTTGCTGACCGTCGAGATGCTCCCCCGCGTCGCCGAGGCCGGCTTTATTTCCACGCCTTCGAAATATCTCGAGCTGATCCGCCCCGAAGGGCCTTGGCGCGGTTTTATCCACCATCGCTGGATATTCTGCGTCAGCCGCGGCGAGATCGTCCTCGTTCCGAAAATCCCCCTGATCGAGTTTATGGTTTTCGAAAAAGAAAAAGAGTGGGCGCAAAATCAGGATATCCGCGAAGTCCAGATTTTTTGGCGGAAAAATTTGCGCATGAGCATTCTCAATAACGACGGACTCGGCCCGAACGCGGGCGCCGTTTTCGAAATGTACACGTCGATCTTGAACGAGTAAAAATGCGGCGCTGCGCCGCGTCAAGGTGGAGGCACGGGCCGGAATCGAACCGGCATACAAGGATTTGCAGTCCTCTGCATAGCCATTCTGCCACCGCGCCACTCTCTTCCTTGCTTTATCCAAGCCCGGACGGGGGACACTAGATTTTCATATTCCGCCCGTCAAGCTCGCTTAAATTCCACGCGTTAAACGGGGTATTCCGCCACCGCCGCCGCTTGTTCGGCCCGCCATTTGACGAGCTTCGCCGCCAGCGCCTCGTCGTTCAGCGCTAAGATGGCAACCGCCAATAACGCGGCGTTCTTCGCCCCTGCGTTGCCTACCGCCAACGTTCCGACCGGAATCCCTCCCGGCATTTGCGCCATCGACAACAGACTATCAAGCCCGTCAAGAAACTTGCTTTGTATCGGCACACCCAATACAGGAAGCGTCGTCAGCGCCGCCAGCATGCCCGGCAGAGCGGCCGCTCCGCCCGCGCCCGCGACGATAACCTTAAGCCCGCGTCCGGCGGCCGATTGTCCGTAGGCCGTCAGGCGCGACAGCGTCCGGTGCGCCGACATAATTTTCGCTTCGAAGGGAACGCCAAAATCGGCCAGAATCTTCGTCGCGTTCTTCATGGTCTCCCAATCCGACTGGCTTCCCATGATGACGCCGACGGCGGGCTTTCCCGAGATTTTCGCTTTCTTTTGAGCCATATGTATCCGCTCCATGCTGAAGATAATGCCTTTTTTAACCTGTTTTTCATCAAAATGATATACTTTTCGCAGCTTGTTTAAGAGGCTTCTCTTGCCTTTGGGCCGGGTCGTTTATTATGGCAGATACCTTTGATTTTTCGGTCGATCATTTGGCCGACGCTCCCCTGACGGCCGATCAGCGCCGCGTTTGGAATATGATGCGCAGCGAACTGGCCTCGGCGCGTTCGCGAAATCAGGAGCTCCTCGAAAGACTCCATCAATACGAGCAACAAAAACCCGACGATGAATCGACCGTTCTTAACCGTAACGATTTTAACCGCGAAGTCGCCCGCATGCTCGCTTTCGACGAGCGCTATGGCGGCATGTCGAGCATTCTGTATTTCGATTTCGACGGATTCGACGACGTGTCGGCCAGATTCGGCCGTTCCGTGACCAACGCGGCGGTAAGGGAAATTACGTCCATTCTGACGCACGGCATTCGTAGCTCGGATATCGTCGGACGCCTCGCTCCGGACGAGTTCGGCGTTTTGCTCGTTCGATGCGATAATGCCGCCGCTTGGCGCAAGGCCGAGACGCTTTCGGCTACCCTTCAACAGGCGCTGGCCGAGATTCACGAATGCAAGCTCGATATTGTCGTCAACTACGGCGCTTATACGTTCCGCGATAACGAAAATCTCGCTCAAGGCCTCAAAGAAGCCGCTCAGGCGATGACAAAGGCCGTCGAATAATCTTCTAATTTAAAGCCAACGAAGCGTTGCGGTAGAACCTGTCGCTGCTTTCGTTGAGCCTGTCGCCGTAGCCGCGCATGAAAAGGGAAGACGCCTTAACTTCGCTGACGCCGTCTCCGCAACCTTGCAGGCGCGACAGGGAGATGCCGTCGAATTTCTCGAATAGATTGCTGAAGAGACGGTTGAACGCGCCGAACGTCTCTTCGGGATCGGCAATATAGAGCCATTGATTCTCTCCGATTAGCTCGGGTAGTTGCAGGCCCACCGCCGTGTCGTGAACCATGTGTTTTTGCGGCAGTTCGCCGAGTATGTCGAAAAACTGCCGGGCCAGCTTGTATTTTGGGGTGCGGCTTTTCTCGGGGCGGAACATGTCGCAGGCGCCGAGCACGACGCCGATATGAGGTAGCTCTTGCCTATAATCCCATCGTTTTGCCTTAAGCCGCGTGTCGGCGTCGGCGTTGATTTGCTCGCTCATTTCTTCGAGATAAAGCATGTGAATCATCTGCGCGATGCTCTCTTGCAGGCGGCGGTCGAGAATTTCAAGTTCGTCGCCCCGGCTTGTTTCTTCGTAGCGGCCTATCGTAGCGACCGTTACGCGGTAGCCGCCCGCCCGCATGCTGCGCGAAAGATCGACGATCGCTCGCTGCAACAGTTCCGGATCGAGATCGTATATTTTGTAATTTCCGGCCTCCTGAAGAAGCTCAAACTGGCGCACGGCGGCCCATTGAGCCGGAAAGCACGAGGCATCGACGGTTTGACGAAGTTCCAATTCCCGCCGCAACTCTTCGGGAATCCAGAGATCGAAAGAACCCGACTTCCCGATGCGCTGAAGATAGGTAAACCCCGCCGTAATTTTGCGTCCCGCAGGTTGGGGCGAGCCAAAAAAACTTCGGCTGAAAGGTTCAAACTCCGCACGAGTACGCCCCCGCGCGGATATAAACGCACTCATAACGTCTCCCTTCGCTGGCATGACCCAGATCAGGTTCTACGGGTATGATCTCAGCCCTTCGAAAAGGGCACCCCGGGTTAATTTGTGAGCGTACTTAAGCAGAATTGTTCGTGCTTGTCATGCGCCGGATTTTATAGGCCCTTTTTCGGCTTTCCCTTGCCTTATCAAACGATAAGCCGACGGCGTTATACCCTGCGTTTTATGAAAACGAGTCGTAAAATGACTGGGATGAAGAAATCCGACCAGATGGCCGATCTCCGCGACGGTTTTGGCATCGAACCGGGGATCGTCCAAAAGACGGCAGGCTTGCTTCATCCGCCAGGATAAAAGTTCCCGGCCAAAACTGGTGCCGGCGTTGGCAAAAACAGAATAAAGGGTTCGCGTCGAGATTCCCTGCTCTTTTGCTAACTTTGACGGAGAAAAATCAGGCTTGTAAAAATTTTGAATCAAAGACTGGCGTAAACGGTTCAACATGGATGCATTATTGCTTCGCATAAGCTGTTTTTCCGGATCAACGGCATGCGAGATCAAGCAGCAGAGCGTTTGCGCAATCGGCATATGGGCAAACGAAAGCCGATCGATCGTATCCGGCGTAAGCGTGTCCAATAAAGACACAAATGCTTTGGTCCAGACGGAGTCTTTGCAAAAAATAACGGCCGTCGAATCTTGCGGCGAGGGAACGGTTATTTTTAATATCGATGCCGACATGCGCAGCGCTTTAAAATTGAAAACAGACCGGCAAGAAGCAACCAACCGCTCATGCCTTCTCTGTAG
>CAYUPD010000047.1:4271-9297 GCA_964446645.1 uncultured Rhodospirillaceae bacterium | reverse complement strand
TTTGTTTGCCGAAGTCTTATCCTGCCCCGGCGGTTTGCGCATACGCACCATTCATTCCTTCTGTCAGGAAATTCTGTCGCGCTTTCCCATTGAAGCCGGATTACCCCCGCATTTTGCCCTTATAGAAGAGCAAGAACTCGATGTCCTGAAAGACGAGGTGCTTGACGACATGCTGCGCGAAGCTGCCGCGCACCCTTCCGGAAGATTGGCCAAGGCATTGGATGTTCTTGTTGCCGAGCAAGGAGAATTCGGCTTTTCAAAGATGCTCAAGGATGTGACGCACGAACGCGGCAGGCTAGAAAAAGCATCCGAACGCGCCGGTGGATTGAAAAATCTCGTCTCCCGCATGCGAGCCGCGTTAGACCTCAAACCGGGCGACACGCCGGAAGGTTTTCGCAAAGACACGATCAAAAAAGCTCCCGAAGCGACTCTTCGGAAGCTTGCCGAGTGGCTGGCCGACGGAAGCTCACGGTATAGCACCCGAAGCGCTGCCCTTGCGACATTCCTTGAATCCTCCGCACAGGAGCGCATCGCAAAATTCAGCGACTATCTAGGCGTCTTTCTGACATCCAAAAACAAGCCCCTTTCGAGCAGCTACATCGCCAGCAAGGAAATTCGCAACGAACATCCAGAAATAGACGATCTTTGCGCGCGCGAAGCCGAACGCCTTCTTGCGGCTCTCGAGCGCATCGAAGCGGCGGAATTGGCTGAAATTACGGAAAGCGTTTTGTCTTTCGGCCTTTCGTTTGCCGAGCGCCTTGCGAAGAGCAAAGCCGCCCGAGCCGCGCTGGATTACAACGACCTCATTCTTCTTACCGAAAGACTTTTGCGTCAAAGCGGCATGGCCTTGTGGGTTCTCTATAAGCTCGACTATGGACTTGACCACATCCTCCTCGACGAGGCGCAGGATACGAGTCCGGTACAGGGCGATATTATCAAGCTTCTGACGACCGAGTTTTTTGCCGGTCATGGATCGCGCGACAAAACAAACCGCACGCTGTTCGTCGTCGGCGACGAAAAACAGTCCATCTTCAGCTTTCAAAACGCCGACGTTCAGGCTTTCCTCTCCCTGCACGATTACTTCGACCGGCATTTCAAAGACGCTTCAAGGGAAATAGAAACGATTTCCCTGCACACGTCGTTTCGTTCCGCGCAGGCTGTTTTGGACGCCGTTGACGCCGTCTTTGCCGACGAGGCCGCGCGAAAAGGCGTATCGCAAACCCCGACGAAACACACTTCTCATCCTAACGACGACGGAAGCTTAAAGATCGGGCGCGTCGAAGTCTGGCCCCTCCTTGAAAAAGAAGAAAAAGAGAAAAACGGCGTCGCCGAATGGCTCATGCCGACGGCGCGAGAAGAAGAGAAAGACCTTCAGGACGAGTTGTCCCGGAGCATTGCGGCAAAGATTAAATACTGGCTGGATCGGCGCGAAATCCTACCCGGCGAGAACAGGCCCATCGCCGCCGGAGACATCATGATCCTTTTGCGCCGTCGCGGACGCTTTGCCGATCTCATGGTGCGGGCGCTCAAAGCCGAAGGCGTGCCGGTGACGGGGGTCGACCGCATGAAGCTCGCCAAGCAGTTGCCGGTCATGGATTTGCTGGCCCTTGTCCGCTTTGTCCTTTTGCCCGAGGACGATCTGAACCTCGCCGCTCTCTTGCGTTCGCCCCTTTTAGGCATGAGCGAAGATCAGTTGATGAATTTGGCCATTGGGCGCGAAGGCTCGTTATGGAACAGCCTCAAAAACTCCGCTTTTGCCGATGTCCGGGATTATCTGGCCAAAAAACTCGGCGAAGCCGATTTCTCGACGCCCTTCGACTTTATCTCGCGCGTTTTGAACGCCCCCTGCCCCGCCAATCCTATAAGCGGGCTCAAAGCCTTATGGGCAAGGCTCGGCGACGAAGCCCTCGACCCCATCGAAGAGGTTCTCAATAAGGCGCAATTATTCGGCCAAAATCACGCGCCTTCTCTTCAAAACTTTTTACACTGGCTGACCCGGACGGATTCCGAGATCAAGCGCGAACTCGATCAAAGCGAAGGCCAAGTGCGGATTATGACCGTCCATGCATCCAAAGGGCTTGAATCGCCGATTGTCTTTTTGCCCGATACCGCAGCAGCGCCGCGCTCGACGGATGTGCCGAAGTTTCAGTGGGCCGCGGACGACGTGCCTCTGTTTTTGCCGCGCAAACCCCGCGCCGGACGTGCGCTGGAGTTGTGGCAAACGGCGCGAGACAAACAAATGAAAGAATACAGGCGACTGCTTTACGTCGCCATGACGCGCGCGTCGCGTCGACTTTATGTATGCGGATGGCGTTCCGATAAGAACGATGGATTTGAGGATAGCTGGTACAGCCTAATCTCCCCTGAACTAAAAAAACTGCATCAGGAAAGTCTCTCCGTCGACAAATTCGGCATCGCGCCGGATATTGCGTTTGCCGATCCTCCTCCGCCTCAGCCGCCGCCCGAACAAGCTCCTCCTTCAGAAGATCAAAAACATCCTCTGCCGGATTGGGTTTTCAAACGTGCAGAAGAAAAACAAGAGGCCGTTTTGGTTCTGCCCGCTTACGGCGCGGATATAAAAACATCGACGCCGGATGCCGCTTTTGCGAGAGGCCGCATCATCCATCGCCTGCTGCAAAGCCTGCCCGATATCGCGCCGGAAAAACGCGCAGAGGCCGTCCGGCGCTATTTGGCTCAGGCGCGCCATAATTTGCCGGAAGCGCAGCAAAACGATATTGCGCGCGAAGTATGCCGGTTGCTTGATAACGAAGAGTTTTCCGCCCTTTTTGCTCCCGACAGCCTCGCCGAAGCGCCCTTAGCCGGACGCATCGGGGGTAAAAACGCGTTTCGTCAAATCGACCGGCTATGCTTCAAAGGCGATGAGATTTGGATTGTCGATTACAAGACCAATCGCCCGCCGCCGACGCAGCAAGAAGACGTTCCAGCGGAATATCTCAAGCAAATCGCAGACTATCGGGTGTTGCTGAGCGGTATTTATCCGGAGAAGAAAGTTCGCGGTTTCCTTTTATGGACTTTTGAGCCGCGCTTAATGGAAATTACTTAGCTCTTATTCTTTTTCAAAAGCGGCTTTTTCTCTCCGGCCTTTCCGCACACGAAGCTAAGGGTAATTTGAGCTTCCGGATTAAGCTCGAAATTCAGGTCTAAAACAAAATCGGGGGTCAATCCTACAACGTTGGATTCCCCAACGATAATTTCCCCCATTTCGAAATAAACGCCGATTTTATCGGCGAGATAGGCGCGCAAATTGTTGCCGACGATACTGACCATTTCGCAAGCCACGTCCTGAAGGATGAACGGGGTTAGGGCCGACGATATTTCGACGCCCGCGTGCTTGGCGATCAGAAAAGCCGTATTGCGCAAGAGGCGCAGGGAAACACAGGCCGTTGCCTTCTCGTGAAAAAGAAGGACATGGACGGGGATACAATCTTTCTCGTTCGGAAAAGCGACCGCCGTTTGAGCCAAATCGAGATTAAACATGATACGGAAGACATCGGTCAGCGAACGATCCATATACTGCCGAAGCTCTTCCGCCTTATTGTCGCGCAGGTACTCGCCTATATTTTCTTTCGAATCCATTTGCCTTCCCTTACCGCGCTAGACCATCAGCTTTTCCGCGAAGAAATCTTTCGTGCGGGTCGAAGCAAGCTCGGCAGCTTCCTGATTATAGTTTTTGCGGCCCTTCAGGCCGAACCCATGCTCGGCCGTCTCGTAAACGCGCGCCATGACCACGGGATTGCGCGCCAGGCTATGCATAATCTTTATGCGCTTATCAGGCGGCATAGCTTTGTCCAACGAGGCAAAATGCATCAAAACCGGCATCCGGATATCGTGAATCTCATCGAGATTTTTTTCCAAATTCGTCGGATAATAACAAACGGTCGCATCGACGTCGCTGCGCGACGCCATCAGATAAGCGAGCCTTCCGCCGAGTCCGTAGCCGATAGCGCCGACCTTGCCGCTGCACCCTTTCATTTTGCGAATATACCCGAGAACAGAAAGAAGATCGCGAACGGCATCTTCGGCATTCAGGCTTTTGGATAATTCGAAGGCATGCGCCATATCCTCCGGAGTTCGATCCGTCAGTTGGATATTCGCTTCTCTGCGCCAGAACAAATCCGGGCACACCGTAATATATCCTTGCGCCGCAAAATCGTCGCACACCTTGCGCATGACGTCGTTAACTCCGAACATCTCCTGAATGACGATCAGCCCGGAGCCAAGGCCGGAGGCCGGTGTCGCAAGGTAAGCGCCAAATTCCGAGCCTTCAAACGAGGTGATTTTAACGTCCGCCATGGCAGGATTTCGAAAGGAAGGGGTTAAATTTGCAAGCGAAGTCTAGAGGTTCGGGGCTAAGATATTATTAATGGATTTTTTTGTTAAAAAATGTTAATCTTTGGTTAACCATTAACTATTGGCCCTTGGCATTCCTATGAAAGTCACCGTCAACGTTGAGTGTTCTCCCGAAGAAGCGCGAGCTTTTCTAGGTCTTCCGGATGTCGCCCCGATGCAGAAAGCCCTTATGGGAGAGCTTGAGGAACAGCTTCGTTCCAATATTCAAGCCTTGGCTCCCGACGCCCTGTTTAAGGCATGGCTGCCGGCGGGCATGCAAAACATCGAACAGATGCAAAAGGCGTTTTGGTCGCAATTTCAGCAAAACATGAACACTCTTGCCTCGACAACGACCGACGCGATGCTATCTTTTGCCAAACGTGCCGAGAAGAGATAATTTTTGTCTATCGTGTTTGCCGAAACCGCCCGCCTAGTTCTGCGCGCGCTCGAAAGGAGCGAATTGCCGCGCCTTACGGAATTAATAGGGGCATGGGACATCGTGCGCTGGCTAAGCGTTCTTCCATATCCATATACGATGCAACATGCCGAAGAATTCTACGCCGACATGGAGCGTGCGACGGAGGAAGGCGATCCTCAATTTTATGGAGTTGCTCTTAAAACGGATAATTTATTGATCGGCGGTGTCGGATTGCATCCGCCGCGCGGATCGACAGCC
>CAYUPD010000047.1:0-4261 GCA_964446645.1 uncultured Rhodospirillaceae bacterium | reverse complement strand
TCCCGCGCGACAGCTATGTCAAGCTGTGCAACGGCAGCGGCAGCGTGCGCACCACCTCGCGGATCGACAGCCGCCCCGGGCGAGGTTGAAATCGGTTATTGGCTTGCCAAAAACTTTTGGGGACAAGGCCTGATAACCGAGGCCGCACGCGCCGTTGCAGCGATAGGGTTTTCGCGTCCCGCCACAAAAACCCTTATCGCAACGACGGACGCGAAAAACATGGCCTCCCAGAAGGTGCTCACGAAGATCGGCATGAAAAACAAAGGGCTTTGCTCGCGCGACTATTCGGCCCTGCGCGGCGACGAGCAAATCGTCCGATGGGAAATGACTCGCGAAGAATGGCAAAAGAGGATTCATGACGGAAAATAAACCTCATCTTCCGTTGGTTTTGGTTGCCGCCGCCGTATTAATCGACGGGGATGGACGCATTCTGCTTGCGCAACGACCGACAGGAAAATCGATGGCCGGTCTATGGGAGTTTCCCGGCGGCAAAGTTCATGAAAACGAAACGCCGGAAGAAGCCCTCGCCCGCGAGTTGCATGAAGAGCTCGGGATCGAGGCGGATGCAAAAAATTTAGAGCCTTTGCTTTTCGCGTCGCATCCCTATCCGGATTTTCATTTGCTGATGCCTTTTTTCGCCTGCCGCGCATGGAAGAACGCGCCGCATGCCCGCGAAGGACAGTCTTTTGCATGGGTTAAAAAAGAGGACGCGCGCCACTACTCTATGCCGCCCGCAGACGAACGGGTTCTGCCGACTTTGTTAAAATTAATATAGAAACGCTATCCCTCTTCCATGTGAAGCAACGCCGCATTGCTGAGCGCAAGCGCCACAACGGGGATCGACCATGCGGCCAAGACAACAGGCAGCGTTTGATTGACCCCCAGAGCATTGACGACATTGTTGAGCGTATAAACAAAGCTTCCAAGCACGACTCCGGCCACGATCATCGCCGTCACGCCGCCGCGCCGGTTCATCCGCAGGGCAAAGGCCGCCGCAAAGAAAACCATCGAGCACAGCGATAAGGGTTGAGATAAAATATTCTGAAACGCCAGTTGATGCCTCGTTTGAGGCAAGCCGATGGTTTTAAGAGCGCGGATAAAGCGTGGCAATTCCCAAACGGATATGGTGTTCGGCGGCGCCATGCTTTCCTGAATTTTTCCGAGCGTCAGCGTCGTCGGCAACGACCAGCTGCTGACGCGCTCGGCCGTGTTCTGATCCATATTTTTCCACGCATTCCGGATATCCCATGCGCCGTTTTTCAGAACGGCTTGAGGCGCATCGATGCGGCCCAAATATTTTCCGTCTTTATCGAAAATAAAGACGATCACCGGCGACAACGTCAAAGGAGACATTTCGACGTGATCGGCGTGAATTAAGTAACGCTTCGCCTCATCGCGCTGGCGCAGCCACAGCCCGGCCCCCGTCAACTCAAGGGTCGGGACGCGTTCAAGGTATCGCCCCTCAAGCGCTTTGTACCTCGCATTCAAGCTTGCGTTGATGGGGTTCAATAGCACGATATTGAGAATGGCAAAAACAAGTGTAATTAGAAAAGCTGGGCGTACGAATTGCCACGCCGAAATGCCAACCGAGCGGGCGACGATCAACTCCTGGCTTCGCGTCAGCCTCCAGAACGTAAACAGCCCCGAAAACAAAACGACAAAAGCCAGAATGCGTTCGATCGTTTCGGGTAACTTATAGACGCCCATTTTCAGGATAACGATAAACCCGACATCTTCGTGTCCGGCGGCGCGGCGCATCAATTCGGCGATTTCAAACAAAAAAACGATGCCGGACAAAGCAATCAAAAAGACAAAGAACCAGAGAAGGTATTGCTTGCCGAAATAGCGTTGAAGAACCCAGCGTTCCGTCATGGCAAGGCCTTTCGCACAAACGGAGACAGAAGCTTTGCGCGCAAAGAATCCCCGAAAACAAGAGCCATGCCGAGCGGCGCAGGCAATAGGGCGAGAGCGTACAGGCCGAAAGCCAACCGCGAATCCCGCGATACAAAGCCGCTCAACGTCATAAACGCCGCTTGTATAACGACGATAGCAAGTGCGCTGAACAAAATGCGCCACGCCATTCCGCGACGGTTAAAAGCTCCGGCCAAAATCCCGGCAAGCGCGATAAAACCGTAAGAAAACGATAAAAACGGGGTCGCCAGGCGCAAATGCAACTCACCCCGAAACCGCGAAAGGGGCCCGCGAGCCTTCAACAAATCCTGAGGCGGATTAATCAGCTTGGCGAGCGTCAACTCACGAGGATCGGGGAAACGACCGGTACCCGTGTTTCGCAACGCATCGAGATCGAGAACGTATTGGTCGAAAGCAAGCTCGGACAAATGCCCCGTCGCACGATCGAACTCCTGCCTTCTCCCGTTAAAAATGACCATGCGCGGTTCGCCGTTTGTCTCAATAAGCTGCCCCGTCGCCGCCATGGTCGTAACCGTTCTCTCGGGTTGCCTGACGTCCTGAATAAGAATGCCCTGCAGAGACCCGCTCTGCCCGCGTTTATTGGCGTAGAACGTCACGCCGTCGGACAGGTCGTTAAAGCTTCCCGGATGCGATAAAAGAACCGCATAGCTGTTGCGCATTTTATATTGCATGGAGACGAGGTTGCGGTTAGCGGCCGGAGCAATCCACAGCGTCAGCAATAAACAAAAAACGGTAATGCCCCCGGTCAATATCAGTGCGGGCTTAACCAACAGAACGGGGCTCATCCCCGCCGAACGCATAACGGTTAGTTCGCTGTCCGCCGCGAGCTTGTTATAAATAAAGACAACGGCAATTCCGAGTCCGAGCGGAATAATAAGGGGCAAAAAAGTCAGAGCCGAAAGCCCCAAGAGCTTAAAAAAGATCAGCATCGTGGCCGAATTTTCGATGACGAGGGTCAAAAGCCGGAACGATTGGGTAAAAAGAACCACAAAAGTCACCGCCCCCGTGGCAAAGGCGAAGGTCATGGCCAATTGGCGGAAGATGTAGGCCGTAAGAATGCGGTTCATAAGATAACGTATAGCAATGGCGAGGCAAATATTCTAGCTTACGGAGATTCTATAGGATTAAAGGAAAAACGCCATGCTTAAAATTTCTTTTGGGGCGGATGCCCTTCCAAACCAAAACGCGCTTGTTCTGACCATCGCCGCCGGAAGAAAGCTCGGCGAGCAGGGAACAAAGCTCGACAGAAAACTCGGCGGTGCGATCTCGCGCGCTATTAAGTCCGATGGTTTCTCGGGAAAAGAGGGGACGACACTCACAATCCTCTCCCCAGCAAAAACGCGCCTGACAAGGCTCGTCTTGGCCGGGATCGGCGACCCGGCCGAAGCCGACGGCAGGCTTTTTGCGCGCGTAGGAGCGGCAGCCGTCGCGGCTTTAAACAACAAAGATTCCCAAGCCGCCTTTCTCATCGACCGGTTTAAAAACTTAGGGCTTACGGAGGCAGAAGCCGCCGCTCAAGCGGGTTTAGGCGTTCTTTTGCGCTCTTACCGTTTTGACAAATACCAAACGAAAAAAAGCTCCGAGCAGAAACAGGCTCTTAAAACCCTGACGATTGCCGTTAAAGACGCTGCGGCGGCCAAAAAACTTTTCTCGCCGCTTGAGAAAATCGCGGATGGCGTGCTTTCGGCGCGCGATCTGGTTAGCGAACCGGCTAATATTTTATATCCCGAAACGCTTGCTCAACATGCGCTTGCCCTGACCGAACTCGGGGTCAAGATCGACATCCTCGACGAAGAAGAAATGAAAAAGCTCGGCATGGGAGCGCTTCTCGGCGTTGCCCAAGGCAGCGTCCATGCCCCCCGTCTCGTGGCGATGAAATGGATGGAAAATCCAAAAGCTAAAAACAAAGCGCCTGTATGCTTTGTCGGCAAGGGAGTGACGTTCGACTCCGGCGGCATTTCTCTCAAGCCCGGCGCGGGCATGGAGAAGATGAAATACGACATGTCCGGAGCCGCCGCCGTGATCGGCGCGATCAAAGCCCTTGCCGGACGCAAAGCAAAAGCCAATGTCGTCGGCGTTATAGGTCTTGTCGAGAACATGCCCTCGGGGAACGCGCAGAGGCCCGGCGATGTCGTCACAACAGCATCGAAACAAACGGTTGAGATCATCAACACCGACGCCGAAGGACGCATGGTTCTGTGCGATGCCATTTGGTACGCGCAAGAAACTTTCAAGCCGCGCTGCATTGTCGATATAGCCACGCTGACGGGGGCGATGGCGATTGCGCTCGGACGCGAATATGCGGGTTTGTTTAGCAACGATGATATGC
>CAYUPD010000046.1:0-9405 GCA_964446645.1 uncultured Rhodospirillaceae bacterium | reverse complement strand
ATGATCTCCTGAAAATCGTTTTCGATGAGATGGAATTTATCGATAGCAGGCAGAAGAGCCGTCGTTATAGCGTCGTGCGCCTTGCCGTTAAAGGCATCCGAGATATAAGCTCGCCATTCTTGCAATCCCGTTGAGGCGGCCTCGGGCGACGGGCTTTCGTCGGCGATGTCGTCGACGGTGCGGCAGAAGCTGTAGAGTGCATACATGCCCTCGCGCCGGTCTTTGGGAAGAACGGCCATTCCGGCGGAGAACGACGACTGCGACGCCGCGACGTGCGCTTTGACCTGGCGAAGGGCTTCGGCGTAGGAAAGAGATGTCATAAACAAGCTCTTACCACGCCCGACACCGTAGCGCAAAAGACGGAGAATTTATCGAGTTTTACGTTATCGCATAAGGGGTCGCGCGTGCGGAGGAGGGCGACGAGCCGTTCCGCCAAAGCGCCGATAACGGAGACTTCCATGCTCAGCCGAACATCCGGGATTTGGCGAGAGAAATCGCGGGTATCCTTTAGCATAAGGGCAGTACGGTCGAGCATTTCGTTAAGAGCGGCGCGCAATTCCGCCGAGAGTTCTTCGCGGCCCAGATCCTCAAGGCGACCGTCGCGCATGGCCAGAATGTCCTTAGGAATGTAGACGCGGTTGAGTGTTCGATAGTCGTCGCCGCAATCCTGAATGTGATTGATAATTTGCAGCGCGTTGCATAAGGAGTCGTTGGCTCTCCAAGCAGCCTTTCCAATTCCATGCAAGGCAAGAACGTGCCTTCCGACAGGGGCCGCCGAGAAATTGCAATAATCGATCAGGTCGTACCAATCGCGGTATCGCAACTGCGTGGCGTCGCGCTTAAACGCCGTCAGAAGGTCGAGGCTGTGCTGGGGAGAAACGCCGGTTTGCCGCAAGCTTTTACGTAATTCGACGGCGGGGAGAATGTCGTTGTTTTTGTCGTCTAGAAGCGTGACGGCGAATTTCTCAAGTTGTTCGATTTTTTCGTCCGGCTTAAGGGTCGAGGAATCGCTGACGTCGTCGGCTGCCCGGGCGAAGTTATAAAAAGCATGGATGTGAGGCCGCAAATCGGAACGGATCAACAGGGACGCGACCGGAAAATTTTCCGTGTAACGATTTTTCCCGCTGGCGGTATCGAGAGGATCAGAAGTCATCGTGTCTTCAGGCGAGGCCTGTTTCCTTAAGGGGCATTGTTTGGAAGGAAGATCGGAATTGGAGCAGCATATACGAAAGTTTTAATAGGTAAAGCCGGGATTCGGAGGCATACTGGGAGAAACTTTTTCGATATTTTGAGGTTTCGACAGCGTTATGAGCGAAGACGTTCTCTTTGCCGACAATTTAAAAAAACAGGCCCGTATTCGGCATGCGTTTTTTACAAAGGCATGGACGGATCTTAGCCGCATGGCGGCCTATCTTGGGGTAGCCGATGATCGGTTTCTGCGGTGCCGTCAAATTCACTCATCGAGAGTCATAAGGGTCGATAAAGTTTGGGCCGTGGCGGATGCGCCCGAAGCCGATGCGATGGTGACAAATATGCCCGAAATCGCGTTGGGGATTTTAACGGCGGATTGTGTGCCCATATTGTTGGCAGATTCGCAAGTTTCGGTTATTGGAGCGGCGCATGCCGGGTGGCGTGGCGCATTGGGCGGCGTGGTTGAGCGAACGGTTGAGGCTATGGAAAAGCTCGGAGCGAGAAGGGAGTCCATGGTTGCGGCACTGGGGCCGTGTATCTGGCAGGATTCGTACGAGGTCGGAGACGAATTTCTTGCCCCCTTTTTGGCTGAGGATGAGGCGCACATAAAATACTTCAAGCAATACATTAATAACAATAAATATCATTTTGATATTAAAGGATATGTTGTGGATAAACTTCATGGGGCAAAAGTCGGTTCTATTGCTTCGTCGCCGGCCGACACTTATGCCGATCCGACGCGTTTTTTCAGCTATCGGTATTTGGCGCAAAACGGTGAAAACGACGAAAGAAGGCTGATTTCGGCCATCGCACTGAAATAAACGGTCTTTAGGAATACGCGGAAATCTTGAATTTATAAAAAGGGTATGCTCAAACCACGCTTTAAACCACGCGGAATTTCATGACCGACCAAGCCCATATACGTAATTTTTCGATTGTCGCGCACATTGATCACGGAAAATCGACTCTGGCGGATCGCCTGATTCAGCTTTGCGGGGCCGTCGAGGCGCGCGAGATGCGCGAGCAGATGCTCGATAACATGGACATTGAGCGCGAACGCGGCATTACGATCAAGGCCCAAACGGTACGGTTAGCCTATAAGGCGAAAAACGGCGAAACCTATCAATTGAATTTGATGGATACGCCGGGGCACGTCGACTTTGCCTACGAGGTCAGCCGTTCTCTGGCGGCCTGTGAGGGATCCATTTTGGTCGTTGATGCCTCGCAGGGCGTCGAGGCTCAAACGCTTGCGAATGTCTATCAGGCGCTCGACAACAATCATGAGATCGTGCCGGTCTTGAATAAAATCGATCTTCCGGCCGCCGAGCCGGACCGTGTCAAGGAGCAGATCGAAGACGTGATCGGCCTCGATGCCTCGAACGCGGTGCTGATATCGGCCAAAACGGGGCAGGGAGTCGGCGACGTGCTGGAGGCGATTGTGGAGCGGCTTCCTCCGCCGAAGGGAAATTCCGACGCGCAGCTCAAGGCCCTGTTGATCGATAGCTGGTACGATGCCTATCTTGGAGTCGTTGTTTTGGTGCGCGTCGTGGACGGCACGATTAAAAAAGGCCAGAAAGTACGTTTTATGGCGACAGGAGCGGCGCGCGACCTTGATCGCGTCGGCATCTTTACGCCGAAGAAGTGCGAAGTAGATATGTTAACGGCTGGCGAAGTCGGGTTTATTACGGCAGGCATCAAGCAGATTAGCGATACGAAAGTCGGGGATACGATCACGGACGACAAAAATCCGGCCGCGACGCCGTTGCCGGGGTTCAAACCGTCCGTGCCGGTCGTTTTTTGCGGTTTGTTTCCGGTCGATGCGGCGGAATTCGAGCATCTAAGAGAATCCTTGGGAAAATTGGCGCTGAACGACGCCAGTTTCAAATTCGAACCCGAAAGTTCGGTGGCGCTCGGGTTTGGGTTTAGGTGCGGGTTTTTGGGGCTGCTGCATCTTGAGATTATTCAGGAACGCCTTGAGCGCGAATTCAACCTGAATCTCATAACGACGGCGCCGTCCGTTGTTTATAAGATACATCTGACGGACGGCAGCATGAAAGAGCTGCACAATCCTGCGGATATGCCCGACCCCGTGCGCATCGCGCGCATTGAGGAGCCGTGGATCAAGGCAACCATCCTGACGCCCGACGATTACCTCGGCAATATTCTGGCCTTGTGCAACGACAGGCGCGGCGAGCAGGTAGAGCTGACCTATGTCGGTTCGCGCGCCATGCTTGTATATAAACTTCCGCTCAACGAAGTTGTGTTCGATTTCTACGATCGCCTCAAATCCATCAGTCGCGGTTACGCGAGCTTCGATTATGCGCTCGACGGTTACCGCGAGGGCGACCTCGTCAACATGTCTATTCTTGTGAACGGCGAGCCTGTCGATGCGCTCGGGATCATCGTTCATCGCGGAAACGCCGAAGGGCGCGGGCGGCAGTTGTGCGAACGCCTGAAGGAACTCATCCCGAGGCATTTGTTCAAAATCGCCATACAGGCCGCCATCGGAGGCCGCGTTATTGCGCGCGAGACGATATCGGCCTTGCGCAAGGACGTGACGGCGAAATGCTACGGAGGCGACGTGTCGCGCAAACGCAAGCTTCTCGATAAGCAAAAGGAAGGCAAGAAGCGCATGCGCCAATTCGGCGAAGTCGAAATTCCGCAAGCCGCCTTTATAGCGGCGCTCAAGATGGGCGATGACAAGTAACGCGACAACGCGCTTTGCGCCAAGCCCGACGGGATATCTGCACATAGGCCATGCCTACGCGGCGTTGTTTGCGGCGCGTGCGGCCGAGGGCGGAAATTTTTTGTTGCGCATTGAGGACATCGACCCGACCCGATGCAAGCCGGAATATACGGGTGCGATATTTGAAGATTTGCGTTGGCTTGGGTTGGAATGGAAAGAGCCGGTGCGCCGCCAGTCCGAACATATGGCCGATTATGCCGCAGCGTTGGAATTTTTACGCGAAGAGGGGCTTGTATATCCCTGTTTTTGCACGCGCCGCGATATCGAGATTGAGGCGCAAAAATCCGGTATGGCTCCGCATGCTGACGATGGAACGGTTGCATATCCGGGAACTTGCCGCCGTTTATCGGCTGCCGAGCGCGAAGAGAAAATCGGGAAATCAGCCCCCGTCAATTGGAGACTCAACGTTGTTGAGTCCATGAAGCGGACAGGGCCTTTATATTGGCATGATCGCGTGCGTGGCAAAATCGAGGCTCATCCGGAAATATTCGGCGATGTCGTTCTGGCGCGCAAAGATGTGCCAACGAGCTATCACCTGAGCGTAACCGTCGACGATCATTTGCAGGGGATAAGCTTGGTGACTCGCGGAGAAGATTTGCTGGCTTCGACGCACGTGCATAGACTTTTGCAGGCGTTGTTGGGTTATGAGACGCCCGAATACCATCATCATCCGTTGATGTCCGACGCAAGCGGCCGTCGTTACGCCAAGCGCGATAAAGCGGCGGCTTTGCGCGCATTGAGGGCGCGGGGAGAAACGCCTGAAAAGATAATTATGAGGACAGGGATATAAAAGATTGTGTATAGTTCGATCGTTAGCGTTTTATCATGAGTTGAGGTCTCTTCTTTGTCTCCGCTTGCCGAAATAGGCGTCATTCTTTTGCTCATCCTGCTGAACGGCTATTTTGCCATGGCGGAACTGGCCATCGTTTCGGCGCGCCGGGCGCGGCTTCGGCAGATGGCGGAGGACGGAACGGCTGGGGCGCAGCTTGTGCTCGATATTGAGGAGGCCCCGTCGAAGTTTCTTTCGACGGTACAGATCGGCGTAACGCTCAACAGCATTTTCGTCGGCGCATTCAGCGGCGCGACGTTATCGGAAGATCTGGCGGAGTATTTAAATAATTTTAGCGTGTTGGCGCCCTATAGCCATCCGTTGTCGTTGTTCGTGACCGTGATCGGGGTGACTTATCTGAGCCTTGTTGTCGGAGAACTTGTGCCTAAAAGAATAGCGTTGGCATACGCGGAAATTATCGCGGTGCGCGTTGCCGGATTCATGGGTTTTTTAGCGTTGATTACGGCGCCCGTGGTGTGGGTTTTGTCGTTTTCGACCGAGGCGGTTCTGCGCCTTTTACGCCTTCATAATCCGCCCGAGCAGGGAGTGACCGAAGACGAGGTCAAGAACGTTATCGTCGAGGGCATGGAATCCGGAGCCTTAAAGCCTGCCGAGAAAGATATGATGGAGGGAGTCATGCGTTTAGCGGATCGCACGGTCCGGACGATCATGACGCCGCGCATCGATATGGTTTGGCTGAATGTTGACGATGCGCCCGCAAATCAGAAGAGCGTAATTCATGCGAGCGGCTACAGCCGTTTTCCGGTGGCGCGCGGCGATCTGGAGGAAGTTATAGGGATTGTCCATGCCAAAGACCTGCTGAACGCGAGTTTTGACGGATATTCGCTGTCGGTAACGACGGTGATGCGTCCGCCGTTGATCGTGCCGGACACGACGCCCGTGCTTCGCCTGCTCGATCAGTTCAAGCGCGCGGGCCAGCACATGGCGATTGTCGTGGATGAATACGGCAGCGTAGAAGGATTGGTCTCGATAACGGATATTATCGAATCCGTGACGGGCGGTTTACCGGGGCGCAATCAGGAGATTATAGCCAAGCCGGTTCAGCGTCAGGACGGAAGCTGGCTTTTGGACGGCATGATGCCGATTGACGAAGTCGAAGCCCTGACGGGATTGAAGAGTATGCGCGGCGAGGGAGACTTTGAAACGATTGCCGGATTTATGCTCGAGCATCTGAAGCACATTCCTGCTGAGGGAAACAATTTCGTTTGGGAGAAAGGCCGGTTCGAAGTCGTGGATATGGACGGGCGTCGCGTCGATAAGGTTCTTTATCAGGCGATAGAAATCTAAGCCTTGTCTTTTTCCGGCGCTTGAGGTTTTTCCTCGGGAATTTGGAGCGGAACGCCCGGCATATATTTGACGCGGCGCATGGCGGGCAAAGACTTGACATGAGCGACGTTGGGGGCGCCGATGACTTGGCTCGTGAGAAATTTTTGGAAAGCTTCCCAGTCTTCGGCGACAATTTTCAGCAAGAAATCCGTATCGCCGGTCATGAGATGAGTTTCGCGAACCTGAGGCCAACTGTCGATTAGTTTTGAGAAATGAGCGATATCGCTTTCGCTGTGGTTTGTAAGCGAGATCATGGCGAAGACGGTAATGCCGAAGCCCATTTTGTCGGCGGCGATATCGGCATAGTAGCCGCGAATGTAACCGGCTTCCTCTAAAGCGCGCACGCGTCTTAAGCAAGGCGGAGGGGAAATGCCGACTTTTTTGGAAAGAGCGACGTTCGTAATGCTGCCGTCTTGCTGCAACTCACGCAAAATACGAAGGTCGGTAATATCGAGTTTGACAAGCTTCATACGAAGTCCCTTGTGCAAGCTTTGCGTTCCTAACGTAGCACAAAAAGTCGGCTTCTATTACAAGAAAAAACTCGATAGAATGCAAAGCAGCAATTTTTAGTAGAGTCCCGAAGTCGTTAACTCATGCGGATGTCTTCACCGAATATGTTTTCGAAAACGCAGAACGCAACTTGTTGGGTCGTAACGGACGGCGGAGCCGGCATGGAAAATCAATGCCTAGGGCTTGCGGCGGCCTTAGATCTATTACCTGTGGTTAAGCGCATTAAGTTGCGCAGTCCATGGAAGCAACTCAGCCCTTATCTTCAGTGCGGACTATCGTATGCGTTCAGCGAAAAGGGCAATCCGATTGAGCCGCCTTGGCCGGATATATTGATTGCTTCCGGCCGTGCGAGCGTTCCGGCGGCGCTTTTTGTGCGCCGCACATCGAGAGAAGAAAGTAAAAAAGGAACGTTTACCATACAGATTCAGAACCCTGTAATTAGCCCGTCGAACTTCGACCTTGTCGTCGTTCCGCGTCACGATCGGTTAAAAGAAGGGCCGCATGTCATGGCGACGTTAGGGTCGATCCATCGCGTGACTCCGCAACTGCTTGCAAGCGAGGCGCAAAAGTGGCTTCCGGAAATGGAGCGTTTGCCGTCGCCGCGCATTGCCGTATCGATCGGAGGAAGCAATTCCGTCTACAGGCTGGAAGCGGATGAAATGAAAGCCATCGCGCAAAAATTGAAAGACCTGGCGGCAAGCGGATACGGCCTGATGATTACGACGTCGCGGCGGACGGGCGCGGAGAATTTGGCGGTGCTGCAAGAGGCGTTGAAAGATACACCTTCTTATATATGGAGCGGGCAGGGAGAGAATCCCTATTACGGCATGCTCGGATTGGCCGAGGCGATTTTAGTGACGTGCGATAGCGTCAACATGGTTTCGGAGGCTTGCTCGACGGGCAAGCCCGTCATGATTGTCGATTTGCCGGGCGGCTCGGACAAATTCAGGTATTTTCACCGGATGATGAACGACGCGGGCATGACGAGGCCGTTTGCCGGGCGGATAGAAATGTGGGATCACAAGCCGCTTGAAGACGTGCGCCTTGTTGCCGAACGCGTGAAAGAGATGATGAAGCGGTAGAGATATGAGCAAAGCTTTTACGAAAGATACAGACGAGAACGACGACGGCGAAATCGGAGTCGAGGCTCCCGCATCTCCGGTCGTTAAGAATTATATGACTCCGCGCGGTTTCGCGGCGTTGCAGGAAGAGCTGAAGCAGCTTATGCGCGTCGAGCGGCCGAAAGTCGTCGAGGTCGTTTCGTGGGCGGCGGGGAACGGAGACCGTTCCGAGAACGGCGATTATATATATGGCAAGAAGCGCCTTCGCGAGATCGACCGGCGCATTCATTATCTGACGAAGAAGCTCGAAACGGCTGAGGTTGTCGATCCGAAGCGGCAAAAGAATCGCGACCGGGTGTTTTTCGGCGCGACGGTAACATACGTGCGCATGGACGACAGCGAACATACCGTGACGCTCGTGGGAATCGACGAGGCCGAAATGTCGAAGGGGAAGATAAGTTGGGTTTCGCCGATTGCCAAAGCGCTCTTGAAAGCGTGCGTCGGCGATGCGATAGAAGTGAAGACGCCGTCCGGCGTCGAAACGATAGAGATTCTCACCATTTGTTATGACGAGGAATAAACATGCCCCTTCCTTTGGCCGCCCCGGATAAGACGCTTGTTGTTTTTGCCTTAAGAGAGGAGTCCCAAGGCTTGTTCGAAGATCTTCGTGTGCTTTACACGGGGATAGGCAAGGTGAATGCGGCATATCATCTGACGACAGGCCTTGCGGCATGGAAGGAGAAGAACGGAAGCTATCCGAGCCTCATTCTTAACGTCGGCAGCGCCGGATCGGGATTGTTTCCGCGCGGCAGCGTCGTTAACTGCACGCAATTCATCCAACGCGACATGGACGTCACGGTTTTTGGGCACGCGTTGTTTACGACGCCGAACGAAGACGTCTCGCCGGTCTTTTCCGCGGGCCTGCGTTGCGACGGCTTTCCGCAGGGCGTATGCGGAAGCGGCGACAGCTTTGTGACCGACAATAAGATGACGGGATGGAACGTCGTCGATATGGAGGCCTATGCCTTGGCCAAAGTATGCGTCGGGCACAACGTTCCGTTTTGTTGTTTGAAGTATATTTCGGACGGTTCCGACAATAAGGCCGTCGAAACATGGGCCAACGCGCTGACGGCAACGGCCAAGACGTTGCGCAAAGCCGTCGATTCTATCGTCTTTGTGCCGAAGTAACGGAGATCAATTCTTTTTTCACGCGCTCGATAACGTCGGGCCAGTCTCCGGGCGACGATTGGCGAAAGATGCGCATGCTCGGATACCACGGGCTGTCGTCGCGGTCGCGGAACCAGCGCCAGCATGTGTCGAAGCGGTTAAGCAGCCAAACGGGTTTGCCTAAAGCTCCGGCCAGATGCGCGACGGACGTATCGACGCTGATCGTAAGATCGAGATTTGCAATGAGAGCCGCCGTGTCCGAAAAGTCGGCGCACTCGGGCATATAGTCGATAAGGCCGATATTTTCAGGGAGAGAGGAGCCGTCTTTCTGAAGGCTGAAGAATTGAACGTCGCCGAGTCCTTCCAATGGAGATAAACATTCAATCGGCATGGAGCGCCGCGCGTTCGCGGCCGAAAGGTCGATGGAGAAAATACGCGGATTGCCCGTCCAAACTAGCCCGACCTTATATTTATCGTCATATGGCTTCAGGCGTTCGCGCCACATGCCGGTTTTTTCGTTATCCGCCGAAAGATAGGGAACGTCGGCCGGTATA
>CAYUPD010000045.1:0-9432 GCA_964446645.1 uncultured Rhodospirillaceae bacterium | reverse complement strand
CCTGGCCGCCGGAGCGGCTTCGGTTTCGGCCTTGGTCGTCACCTCCTGAGGCGGCGAATCCGCCGAAGCCGTTTTTAAATTCGTCGACGGCGGCGGCGCCAGCTCTTCGGACGACACGGCGGCCGGCATCACCGGCGGCAACTCGGCCTTCATCACCGACTCGCGCGGCGACGGCTCGGGCGCTTCCATATCTCCCGAAAAACTCGATCCGTTCCTCGGCAGAACGAGCTTTTGCCCGCGGCGAACGTCGAACGGCGGCTTGAGATGATTCAGCACGATAATCTCGCGCATCGAGACGTTATTCGCGTGCGCGATGACGTAGATGTTTTCGTTGCCCTTGACCGTAATCGTCTCGCCCGGCTCGATGCTCGTATAAGACGGCAAATAAGGCTCGGGCGGGCGAAAGAACGTGCACGCGGACAACGTCAGGGCCAAAAGAGCCGCGCCCGACGCACGGCCTAGCATAGACAAAAAGTTCCCGGTCATCCGATGCGCTCCAGTCCGTTCATGTACTTGCGCAGCGCGACGGGCACCACAATCGAGCCGTCGGGCTGTTGATAATTCTCGATGACCGCGATAAGGCACCGGCCCACGGCGATCCCCGACCCGTTGAGCGTGTGCACGAATTCGCTCTGCTTCTCGCCCGCCGCACGGCAGCGCGCGTTCATCCGCCGCGCCTGAAAAGCGCCGCAGTTCGAGCAGCTCGATATCTCGCGGTACGCGTTCTGCCCCGGCAGCCACACCTCGATGTCGTAAGTCTTCTGCGACGCGAAGCCCATGTCGCCCGTGCACAAAACGATCGTGCGGAACGGCAACTCGAGCCGGTTCAGCACCGTCTCGGCGCACTCCGTCATGCGCTCGTGCTCGGCCTTCGACTGATCGGGCGCCGCGATGCTCACAAGCTCGACCTTGTAGAACTGATGCTGGCGCAGCATCCCGCGCGTGTCCTTGCCCGCCGAGCCCGCCTCCGACCTGAAGCACGGCGTGCGCGCCGTAAAGCGCAGAGGCAACTTCTCGCGTTCCAGCAAAAGCCCGTTGACGAGGTTCGTCAGAGGCACTTCGGCCGTCGTGATGAGCCACAAATCTTCTTTCGTCGGCGCTTTTTCGATCGCCGAAGACACGACGCTCGCCAGATCGATTTCGCCTTTCTTTAACGCCTCAAGCTCGGCGGAGGGCGCGTACGACAAAGCCTCGGCCAAAAGTTCCTGCCGCGACTTGGTGCGCCCCGCCATAAACATATCGTCCGCGAATTTAGGCAACTGCCCGACTCCGTAGGCGATCTCGTCCTTGACCAGCAACGGCGGCGACACCTCGGTGTAGCCGAACTCTTCCGTGTGAAGATCGAGCATGAAGTCGCCCAGAGCGCGCTCGAGCCGCGCCAGAGCGCCCTTTAAAATCGTAAACCGCGCGCCCGAAAGCTTCGCCGCCGTCTCAAAATCCATAAGGCCCAGCTTCTCCCCGATCTCAAAATGCTCGCGCGGCGAATCGATCAGCGGCGGATAGCCCGATTTGCGAAGCTCTTTATTGTCGTGCTCGTCCTTGCCGTCCGGCACGTCGTCCGCGGGCATGTTGGGCAGAGACGACAAAACCTCCTGCGAACGGCGCGCGTAAAGCCTGTCCATGTCCTCAAGCTTCGCGAGGCGCTCTTTGATCGCCGCGACTTCCGCCATCAATCCCGTCACGTCCTCGCCTTTGCGCTTGGCCTCGCCGATCCTCTTCGACGCGTCGTTGCGCTTCGCCTGTAAATCCTGCGTTTCGGTCTGCACGGCGCGGCGCTCGCCGTCCATCGCGATAATCTCGGCCGACATGGGCTTCAGCCCCCGGCGCTTGAGCGCCAGATCGAAGACTCCCGGATTCTCGCGGATAAAACGGATATCGTGCATGGTTTATGTTCCCTCGTCGTGTCTTTTCCCGGCCCATTTTGCGCCGAAAATGGAAAGTTCGTAAAGCAACACCATCGGCAAAGCCAAGCTGAGCATGCTGACGGCGTCGGGCGGCGTCAAGAGCGCGGCCGCCGCGAAGATTAGGACAATAGCATATCGCCGGAAAGAGGACAATTTTGTGGCGGATAAGACCCCTGCCCGCGCCAAGAGCACCAGCGCGACCGGAAGCTCGAACGCCAACCCGAAGGCGAAGATCACCGTCGTCGAAAGCGACAGGTATTCGCTGACTCTCGCCTCGAGCGCAATTGGCAAGGCTCCCGCCGCCGCCGGAGCCTCGAAGCTCAGGAAAAACGTCCACGCCAGCGGAAAAACGACGTAATAAGCCATCGCCGCGCCCAAAAGAAAGAAAACCGGCGTCGCAATAAGAAACGGCAAGAAGGCCTTGCGCTCGTTTTTATACAAGCCCGGTGCGACGAACATCCACACCTGCGCCGCGACGACTGGAAACGCGACGAAGCAGCCCGTCCACAGGGCCAGCTTGATATAAGTAAGAAACGCCTCGCTAAGCCCCGTATAAATCAGCCTGTGCGGCGCGCTCCCGGACGCTTCCGCTAAAGGCCTCACGAGAAATTCGTATATCTGCGGCGCAAAAGCGTAGCTGACGACCGAGCAGCCCAAAATCGCGAGCAGCGAATAAATAAGCCGCCGCCTCAACTCGATCAGATGCTCCAACAGAGTCTGCTTGGCCGTTGTATTGCCGTCGTTAGCCATAAACGTCACTCGGAACGGGGAATCTTGAGTTTATCGATCTTATCCTGCAGGGCCGCCTCGTGCGATACCTGCTCGAACGCGCGCGCAAAATCGCGCACCCCGCGCCGCGCCTTCCCGGCCCAGCGCCCCAGCGCGTACATCGCCTTGGGCATCTCTTTCGGCCCCACGGCGACCAGCGCCACGGCGGCAACGATCAGCAGTTCGGACCACGAAACGTCCAGCATGCGCTACGCCTTCGGAGGCTCTTTGTCCTCGGGCTTTTCGCCGTTCAGGCCCGACTTAAAGTTGCGGATGCCCTTGCCGAGATCGCCCATGACTTGCGGCAGCTTGCCCACGCCGAATATGACCAGCACGACGATCAGCAGCAATATGACATGCGTTAAGCTTAGTCCCATCTTTTCCTCTTGTTCTAAGTGGCCGAGTGCCACTATAGCTTGTCTGTAATAAATTAAAACCCCATGCCGCTCACATCTATCATACTCATCGGCGGGCCCACCGCATCGGGAAAATCGGCTTTGGCCATGCGCCTCGCCGAGGAAAAAAACGGCTGCATTATCAATGCCGACGCCATGCAGGTCTATGCCGGGCTGCCCATCCTGACCGCGCAGCCCTCCGTGAAAGACCGCGAGTCCGTCCCCCATCTGCTCTACGAAACGACCGATCCGGCCGAGGCCTCTTCGGCCGGAAAGTGGCTGTTGCAGGCCCGCGAGGCCATCGCAAAAACCATAGCCCTCGGCCGCACGCCCATTCTCGTCGGCGGCACCGGGCTTTACTTCGACGCCCTGATGGGAGGCTTGGCCGACATCCCCCCCATTCCATCCACCGCACGCGCCAAAGCCGTCAAGCTCTACCTCGATCTCGGGGAGGAAAATTTCCGCGCCAAGCTCGCCGCGCTCGACAAGGACAGCGCCGCGCGCATCGCCAGAAACGACAGGCAACGCCTGATCCGCGCCTTCGAGGTCGCCGTTCATACCGGCAAAACCTTGGGCGAATGGCAATCGATCGGACGGAAAGGCGAAGAAAAATTCCTCGAAAAATTCTCGGTCGAATACCGCCTCCTCATGCCTCAGCGCGAGCAGCTCTACGCCGCGTGCGATAAAAGATTCCTTTCCATGATCGAGCGCGGCGCTGTAGGCGAAGTCAAAGCGTTTCTTAAGCGCGGCCTCGCCCCCAACCTGCCCGCGATGAAAATTTTGGGCGTTCGCGAACTCGCGGCGCACCTTCGCGGCGACATGTCCCTGCCCGACTCGATCTCTAAGGCCCAGCAGATGACCCGCAATTACGCCAAACGGCAGGTCACGTGGTTTAAGAACAAATGGGGCACTTCGGCTTTGTTTGGCAAAGATTCCGTTAATGAAAATCCTTTCTGAGAACGAAAGTAATTTTTGATAAAACTTGCAGACGGAATTTTCGGAAATTAGATAAAAAGCCATCTAAAATTAAACGTTCCTTAAACAGAAAAGTGCTAGTACGTCCTTGTAACACAAGCGTTTTTTCGAATTAGTTTCAGCGTTTTGTGATACACTTTAAAGGATGGAGAACGCCATGAAACCCGAAGCCATGAATGAAGAACAGAAGGTCTTCCTCGTGCGGAACGCGCTTCTCGTCGTGGGTCAGGAGCTTGGCAAGGGCGACGAATGGCCCGTCGTGAAAGACACCATCTACAAGCTCATGAAGGACTGGGAAGACCTGAAGATCGAACGCAACGTCGACGAAGAACTCAAGACGCACATCTATAAGCAGATCGAGATCATGGAAACGAGCTTGAAGGATTGCGACGCGGACGTTCGCCAAACGCTGGCCGCGCGGGTCAAGGAATTCCGCGAAGTCTGCGACGCCTATTTCTCGGATATCGACCCGCAGGCCGTTGTCCGCGACGAAGACGACGAACCCGACCATATTAAACGCATGAAAGCCCTTTTAGGAACGATGGAGGAATAAAATGAAAAACGATTTCGCAAAACTTCTCACGACAGCCCTCGTCACGGTTGCGGGTTTCCGCGCCGCTATTACGAACAGAGCCGACGGGAAAAACAACGTTTTCGCCGCCGCACGGGGCCTGACGGACGGCGTCGATTTAAAAAAGGTTCCGCAGGCTTTCCTCGGCGCCGTTACCGAAGTCGGCTTCGGATTGGCCGAAGCGGTCAACGAGCCTGTCCAGAAGCTTGGCCAGACGATCAAAGCGACGGTCTCTTATCTTGACCCGACGAGGGGAACCGCGTTGGAGGCGAGGCCCGCCGGTTGGGGCGCACCGACGCCTGCCCCGCGAGGGTAAGTTTAGTTTGACTAGGGGTTGCTAAAAAAGGCCCGGAAGGGAGAGCCCTTCCGGGCTTTTTTGCGCCTCTCCCCTCTCGCTTGCATAGACGGGGCAAAAGAATTACAGCTAGGAGCTTCCGGCTCATGCCCCGAAAGGCCCTCTTTTCCTATGTTCTCTTCCGAGCAAATCGCCGCCTCCATCGCGCATAACGCCCTCGGCGACGTCGCGCAGATCACGCCCCAAAGCGTCGCCGAAGTCGCCTATAAGCTCGGCCGCGAAAAAACCGACCACCGCCTGATGACGGTCTTCTGCAACTACTTCCTCATGGCCGCCAAGAATTTCAATTCCGAGTTCGACAAAAACGGCGAGCAGATGGTTTTGCGGCGGCTGGCTCCCTTGGGCCTCAAGACCCTCTTCGACGTCGGCGCCAACGAGGGCGAGTGGACCGCCATGGCCTCGGCCGAAATCCCCGGCGCGCGCATCCACGCCTTCGAGATTGTCGGAGAGACTTTCGCCCTTCTTAAGAAAAACTGCGCGGCCCTTCAAAACGTCACGGCCAACAACTTCGGCCTCTACAGTTGCGACGGCGAAATCTCCATGAACGTTTACGACGCCTCGAACAAGTTCTCGTCCCACGTCGATTATCCCAACGGCCCCTGCCGCAAAAAACAATGCCCCGTCCGAACCGGAGGCTCTTATATGCGCGAACACGGCATCGACCGGATCGACTTTCTCAAGATCGACGTCGAGGGCGCGGAATCCGACGTCCTCAAAGGCTTTATGGACGCGCTCGACAACGGGCGCATCGACGTCATCCAGTTCGAATACGGCAAAGTCAGCATTCTCACCCACTTTTTGCTTTGCGACTTCTACGCCCTTCTCGAAAGCCGCGGCTACGCCTTGGGCAAAATCTATCCCGACTTCGTCGATTTTCGCCCCTATACCCTTGACGACGAGGATTTCCTCGGCCCAAATTATTTGGCTTGCTCGCGCCAGCGCCCCGATATTTTGAAACTTCTCGGCAAATAGCCCTTCATGCACAACCCCGATCATCACGTCATCGCCAACATCCTCCATCTCCTCGCCGGAGGCGGCCTCGGCCTCGTCTCGTCCAGCCTCGCCATGTCGTTCGGCTGGCGCTCCGCCGACCGCATGCCCGGCGAAAGCCGCAAGCCCCACTGCCTTTACTGCAACCGCCCCTCGACATGGCAGGAGTGCTCGCCCCTCGTCGGCTGGCTCTTGCGCCCCGATACGCTCAAGTTCCCCTGCCCCTGCGGCCAGCGCAACGGCCTTTGGCAGCAGCCCGCCTGCGAAATCGCCGGGTTCGTCCTCGGCATGCTCGCCATGTATTTTCAGGACTGGACGCCCGCAGCTCTGCCTTTGTGCATCGGCATCGGCCTCTTGCCCGCCATCGCCCTTATCGACTTCTACTTCGGCGTCATTCCCGACGAGTTAAACTTCGCCCTCGGCGCGTGCGGCGCTTTGTTCCTCCTTATGCGCGGCAACGACATCTTTATCGGCCTCATCGTGTCCGCCGTTTTGCTCATGCTCGGACTCTTCTTCGCCCTCGTCTACAGCAAGTGGCGGGGCCGCGAAATGCTCGGCCTCGGCGACGTTAAATTCTTCGCCGCCGCCGGATTCTGGATTCACGCCCACACCGCCCCGACCTTTTTGGCCCTCGCCGGGTTCTTCGGCATTCTCTTCACCCTCGTCTGGCGGCGCATCAGCGACGAAAAGCAGTTCCCCTTCGCTCCGGCCCTATGCCTCGCTTTGGCGATATGCATTCTCTTTCGCGCGGGGACCACCCCATGAGCTTCGCCCGCTCCCTCATGACCGTCAGCGGCTTGACCGTCGTCAGCAGGGTCGGCGGCTTTATCCGCGACTCCCTGACCGCCATATTTTTAGGCGCGGGCCCCATAGCCGACGCTTTTTTCGTCGCGCAGCGATTGCCGAACCTTTTCCGCAGCTTGTTCGCCGAAGGCGCTTTCTCAGCCGCCTTCGTCCCCCTTTACGCCGCCGAAAAAGAGCGCAACGGCGACGAGGCCGCCCAGCGCTTCGCCGGACAGGCCCTTATGCTGCTTCTGACCGCGCTTCTGCCCTTCTCGGTCGTCGTCATGATCTTCATGCCGCAGGTCATGCTCGTCCTCGCCCCCGGATTCGAAACCGACGGCGAAAAATACGACCTCGCCGTCAAGTTCAGCACCATCACCTTCCCCTACCTCGCGCTCATCTCGGTCACCGCCCTGCAAACCGGAGTCCTCAACGCCCGCGGTATCTTCGGCCCCGGCGCGGCCGCCCCCATCGCCTTTAACATCGTTCTTATTCTCGGCCTGTTCGCCTCGCAGCTCTTCGGCTGGCACGTCGGCTATACCTTGGCGTGGGCCGTCGCCGTATCCGGCGTCGTGCAATGCGCGTGGCTTGCCCTAAGCTGCTGGCGCGCGCACGCATCCATTCCCATTCTTCGCCCGCGCTTCGGCGAGGCCACGCACAAGCTTTTCCGCCGCATCGGCCCCGGCGCCGTCGGCGCGGGCGCGGCGCAGATCAATCTTTTAATCTCGACCATCCTCGCCTCGACATTGCCGACCGGCGCGGTGTCGTATCTTTTTTATGCCGACAGGCTCAACCAACTGCCTTTGGGGATCGTCGGCATCGCCGTCGCGACGACCCTTCTGCCCATTTTGTCGAAGCACATCGAGCGCGGCGAACAAGACAAGGTTCTTCACTACAACAGCCGCGCCATCGAATTCTGCCTCCTTCTGGGCTTGCCCGCGACGATAGGCCTGATCGTCCTCGCGCAGCCGATCATCGAGACGCTTTTTCAGCACGGCAGGTTCAGGCCCGAAGACACGCTCCGCACGGCAGAGGCCTTGCGCGCCTATGCGCTCGGCGTCCCGGCCTTTTTGCTCGTCAAGGTCTTCGCCTCGGGCTTCTTCGCGCGCCACGACACCAAGACCCCCGTCAAGATCGCCGTCATCGGCATGCTCGTCAACGTCGCCGCGTCGCTTTTGCTCCTTGCGCCGCTCGAACATATCGGCATCGCTCTTGCCAACAGCATCGCCGTCACCGTCAACGCAGTCCTTCTATATACAACCATGCGCCGCATGCGCATTTCTATCGGCAACGCCGAATTGCCGCGCAAGATCGCAAAAATCGTCCTCAGCGCCGCGTTCATGGCCGTCGTGGCCTATGTCATGACCGAGACAGGATGGACTCCGTCCGAGTCCTCGGGCGTTCTCGGCAAAGCCTCTTGTCTGGTCACGCTGATCGGCGTGTCGGGTATGGCTTATCTGCTCGCGCTGCATTATACCGGCGCGATGAGGTTCGGCGACGTTAAGGAAATGTTTGGAAGAGATTAGATATAACTGTATGATTGCATCGGGGACTGAAATGATGGCCGAACAGGAAAATACCGAAAATCTCTCTTACGACACGTTTGCCGCGTCGGTTCAGCGCAGCAAGGCTTTGGAAGAAGACATCCGGAAAAATCCGAAGAAGCACCGCGTCATGACCGGCGACCGGCCGACCGGCGATCTGCATATCGGCCATTACTTCGGCTCTTTGCAAAACCGCGTGCGCCTCGCCAAGATGGGCGTCGAGAGCTTTATCCTAATCGCCGATTATCAGGTTTTGACCGACCGCGAAGTCTTCGACAAGATTTCGGAATATACGGTCAATCTTGCGACCGACACTATCGCCGCCGGGCTCGACCCCGACTGCGGCAACGTCTTTATCTATCCGCATAGCTGCGTGCCGGAACTCAACCAGCTTATGCTGCCCTTTTTGACGCTCGTCAGCGTGTCGGAGCTTGAACGCAACCCGACCGTCAAGGAAGAGATCGAGGCCGCGAAGTTGACGCGCATCAACGCAGGGATGTTCACCTACCCCGTGCATCAGGCCGCCGACATCCTTTTCTGCAAAGCCACGACCGTGCCCGTCGGCAAAGACCAACTGCCCCATATCGAGCTGACTCGCACGATCGCGCGGCGCTTTAACGCAAAATACGCCCCTGAAAACCCGATATTCCCGGAGCCGCAGGGCCTCTTAAGCGACGCGCCGACCATTTTAGGCCTCGACGGCGGCAAGAAGATGAGCAAAAGCCGCAACAACACCATTCCTCTGCGCGCGACCGAGGACGAAACGGCCAAGATCATCAAGGCCGCCACGACGGACTCCGAGCGCCTCATTACCTACGAACCCGAACGCCGCCCCCAAGTCGCCAACCTTTTGCTGCTTGCCTCGCTGGCGAGCGGCGTCGCGCCCGAAAAAATCGCGGCCGACATCGGCAACGGCGGCTCGGGCAAGCTCAAAGAATATCTGACGGTTTCGTTGAACGAATTTTTGCGGCCCCTGCGCGCCCGCCGCGCCGAACTGGTAAAGGACCCGTCTTACGTTCGCCGCGCGCTCGGCATCGGCATCGAAAAGGCCCGCGACGTCGGCTCGAAAACGCTCGCCGAAGTCCGCAAGGCGATGAATATGTACCGGTAATCCTTACGAAATTAATTCGCGGCGTTGCGTTAAGCA
>CAYUPD010000044.1:0-9483 GCA_964446645.1 uncultured Rhodospirillaceae bacterium | reverse complement strand
AAACGCGCTTGATCCATGGCGGCCAGACTTTGAGTCATCGAGCGATCAACTCCTTTGCTTTAGCCCGCGCGGCGCCGTCGGCGTCGCGCAGAACGTCCAAACCAGTGAGCGCCGTTGAGGGCGTTTCCGACAGAATAGTTCCGACAATGCGTTCAATGTCCAAGAAACCGATGCGTTTGTCCAGAAAAGCTTGCACGGCAACTTCGTTAGCGGCGCTGAAAGCGGCGGGAGCGATGCCGCCTTTAACCAAAGCTTCCTGCGCAAAACCGAGGGCGGGGAACTTTTTAAGGTCGGGGGCCTCGAACGTTAACTGCCCAATTTTGGCAAGATCGAGCTTTGGGACGGGCGTTTCCATGCGATCCGGCCAAGCGAGGCAGAAGCCGATAGGGGTCCGCATATCGGGGGAGCCGAGCTGAGCGAGGATTGAACCGTCGCGATATTCGACCATGCTGTGAACGACGGATTGCGGGTGGACGAGGACGGAGATTTGCTCGCGCGGCATGTCGAAGAGATAGCGGGCCTCGATGACCTCCAGCGCCTTGTTCATGAGCGTGGCGCTATCGACGGAAATTTTAGCGCCCATGTTCCAGACGGGATGCTTGACGGCCTGTTCGGGGGTTACCTTGGCCATTTCGTCGCGGGAGAGTTTGCGGAAAGGGCCCCCCGAAGCGGTCAGGATCAGCCGGGCGATACCGTCCTTGTGATCGAAGTCGAAAACCTGAAAAACCGCGTTGTGTTCGCTATCGACGGGCAAAAGGGTCGCGCCGCGCTCGGCGACGAGCTTCATCATCAAAGGCCCGGCGCAGACTAAAGTCTCTTTGTTGGCAAAGGCGATGGAGCCTCCGCGCTGAGCTGCGGCCAGCGTCGCGGGCAGGCCTGCCGCGCCGACGATGGCGGACATCAGCCAGTCGCTTGGCATCGCGCCGACGTCTTCGACGGCTTTTGCGCCTGCTGCGGCTTTGGTCTTCGTTCCGGCAAGGGCGTCTTTGAGGTTTTTATAGAGGCTTTCGTCGGCGATGACGGCAAGTCCGGCATTGAGCTGTCGGGCTTGCTGGGCCAGAAGATCGACATGTTTATTGGCCGTGAGGGCGACGACGTCGTAAAGCTCCGGCGCGCGCGAAATCAGATCGATTGTCTGGCAGCCTACGGACCCGGTCGATCCGAGGATGGCAATTTTGCGCCGTTCGGATTTTTTGTCGCTTTGAGAAGAAACCATAAGCCCTAAATTCCCTACCACCAGTTAAGCCAGTCCCCGAGCGACATCTGAAACAGAAAAGCAAAAACGCTCGCAAAAACGAGGCCGTCGATGCGGTCGAGAATGCCGCCGTGGCCGGGGATGAGATCGCCGCTTTCCTTGACGCCCGAGCGACGCTTGAAATAGGACTCGAACAAATCGCCGATCTGGGCGATGCCTGCGAGGGCGGGAGAAAGGACGAGGGCTATGGCGGGGCGTATGGAGCCGAAGAACAGAGAGGCCCAATATCCGAAAATTGTGGCGATGACCATGCCGCCGATCAGCCCGGCCCATGTTTTGCTGGGACTGATCGAAGGGGCGAGCTTGGGGCCGCCGAGCGCGCATCCGACGAGGTAAGCGCCGATGTCCGTGGCCCAAACGACGGCAAGAATATAAAACAAAAAGCCCCTGCCGTAGTCGGGGGTGTCGCGCAGGGCGATCAGGGCGAGGCCGCTGACGCCCATGTAGGGAAGGCCCAAGGCGGCAAGGCCCGCATTTTGGTCTTTAGCGCGGCGGGCGGCGAGATAAAGCGCGAGCGTAAAGAGAACGGCGAACGCAAAACCGTAAAACGGCGAAAAAAGCACGCCGATTGTCATAAGAAGAATGAGAAGGAAACAAGCGAAGCCGACTGTTTGCCCGGGCATTTGCGGGGAGGTCATCCGCAGCCATTCGAAGAGCCCGATAGCGACGGTGCAGGTCAAAACGGCGCCGAAGGCAATTCCGCCGAGATAAACGGCCAGCAAAGCGGCGGGAGCCATGATTGACGCCGAAATAATCCTCAAGCGCAGATTGGTAGAATTGAAGCGCTGAAAAACGGGAAGAAGGTTCATTAAGGACCCGTAGAAGGAAGGGGAACGAAATGGATATGCCCCAAGGGTTTAGCACAAAGGGCGCATGCGATGTAACCCCCTAATATTTTGTGAAAATTAAGAACGAGCAGGTAGACAAAAAGGCCGTGCAAGGCTATCAAGGAGCCCTCTTTCGGAACATATTCAAGGGGGCATAATCATGAAAATATCGCGTCGCGTCCGGGAAATACTTTCGTGGTATGAAGGCGAAACGCCGGGAACCAAGGCCAATCTGGCGCGCATACTCATGTCGGGCCGCCTCGGCGGAACCGGGCGCGTGATTATTCTGCCCGTCGATCAGGGTTTCGAACACGGCCCGGCGCGCAGCTTTGCGGTCAATCCGCCCGCTTACGATCCCCATTACCACTATCAGTTGGCCATCGACGCGGGGCTTAACGCCTACGCCGCGCCCTTGGGGCCTTTGGCGGCGGGTGCCGATACGTTTGCCGGAGCCATTCCGACGATTTTGAAGGTGAACAGCGCCAACAGCCTCTCGCGGCAAAAGGAAGCGGCCGACCAAGCCGTCACCGCAAGCGTCAGCGACGCGTTGCGCCTTGGCTGCGCGGCCATCGGCTTTACGATATATCCGGGGTCGGACGCGATGTACGGCCAGTACGAGGAATTCCGCGACCTTTCGGCCGAAGCGAAAGCCAAGGGATTGGCGGTCGTTCTGTGGTCGTATGCCCGCGGCGGGAACGTTTCGAAGGACGGCGAGACGGCCCTCGATGTCATCGCCTACAGCGCGCATATGGCGGCGTTGCTCGGCGCGAACATCATCAAGGTGAAGCTGCCGACGGACTTTCTCGAGCAAAAAGAAGCCCAAAAGGTCTACGAAGAGAAGAAAATCCCGCGCGCGACGCAAGCCGAGCGCGTGCGCCACGTCATGCAGGCATGCTTTAACGGCAAGCGCATCGTTGTCTTCTCGGGCGGGGCGTCGAAGGGGCAGGACAGCGTTCTGGCCGATGCGCGCGCGATTTACGAAGGCGGCGGCAATGGTTCGATCATCGGGCGCAACAGCTTCCAGCGCCCGCGTGAAGACGCGCTCAAGCTTCTCGATCAGTTGGTCGAGATCTACAAAGGGAAGGAATAAGCCCTCCGATGTACATCCGAACCGAGGAAACGCCGAATCCCGCGACGCTGAAGTTTCTTCCCGGGCGCGGCGTGATGGACGAGGGAACGCTGGACATCGAAAGCCGCGAGGACGCGAAGCAGTCTCCTTTGGCCGGGCGTTTGTTCGGGGTTGAAGGAGTCCGGGCGGTTTTTCTCGGAAAGGACTTCATCTCGGTCACGAAAGACGAAGTCAAAACGTGGGCGGACATGAAGCCGGAGCTTTTGACGGCGATTGTCGAGCATTACGCGTCGGGCGAGCCTGCGGCGCTTCCGGGCGCTAAAATTACGCTTTCTGGCAAAGACGAAGGCGACCTCGTCGCGCAAATACGCGACCTCCTGGATCGCAAGGTGCGGCCTGCTCTGGCGCAGGACGGCGGCGACGTGGCGTTTCAGCGTTTCGAGGACGGGATCGTCTATGTGACGTTGAAGGGGGCGTGCTCCGGTTGTCCCAGCGCGTCGCTGACGCTCAAGGCGGGGATCGAGAGCCTGCTGCGCCACAATTTTCCCGAAGTGCGCGAAGTCCGGCAGGTCCGGTAATTCATGAACGTCCTCGTCCTCGATAGTTGCGGCTCTTCGTGCGGGGCGGGGGTGTACGAAGGCGGGCGCGTTTTGGCGCAAGCGTACGAGAACATGGAGCGCGGGCAGGATGCGCGGCTGATGGCGATGGTTCTGGACGTTCTCAAACGGGCCAAGAAAGATTTTGAAGATATAGACCGGATCGCGGCGACGCGAGGCCCCGGAAGTTTTACGGGAACGCGCGTGTGTCTGGCGGCGGCGCGCGGCATCGGCTTTGCGGCCGCGAAGCCTGTTTTGGGCATCGACCGTTTCTCGGTTTATCGGGCGCTTCATGCGGACGTCAAAAATCTGCTGGTCGTGATAGACTCCAAGCGGGCGGAGTTGTTCTGCAAATATTATTCGTCAAAGGGCGCGGCGCAGGAAGCCAGTATGATGACCGAAGAGCAGATACAAAAATTTATAGGCGAGCATCCGGGCACGGAAATCGCAGGCGACAAAGCGACGCCGAGCGACGATATTTTGAGCGCATGCGCGGAAATTGCGGTTAAAGCAGATGCGTCATCGGCAGAATTTGCGCCGAGGCCGCTTTATATCCGCGCGCCGGATGTGACGTTTGCGGCGGAGAGATGCGAAAATCATGCCCAAAAAGAAAATTAAGAAATCTTCGAAAGACGCGTCGATTGCCAAAGCGGCCCTGAGCATAGCCGCCCAAAAAGGCTGGCCGGCCGTAACGTGCGATGCGATCGCGAAACAGGCGAAGATTCCGGCGGCGGCGTTCCGGAAGCGTTTTTCCGCGCCTCATGATGTTGTGCCCGTGATCGTTGAGGAGCTTGCGCGCGAGGCCTCGGTCAAGACGAAGAAACAAGCGGGTTCGGAACAAGACGTTCTGTTCGATCTTCTTATGGCGCGTTTCGATATTATGCAAAAACATAAGAAAGCCGTTTTATCCATAGCCGACGCGGCGCTCGGCGACGCCGTTCTTGCCAAAGCGTTCATTCGCGCGACATTCGAAAGCATGAACGCGGCGATAGAGACCCCCTTTTTTCGTCCCGCGTTGGCGGCTGGATTAGGAGCCGTTTACGCGTATGCGTTTTTTGTCTGGAGCCGGGACGAGACGCGCGACATGGCCAAGACGATGGCGGCGCTCGATAGGGGTTTAAGGCTTGTCGGGAAAGCGTCTGAGTTTTTACGCGGCGGCTTTGACGCGCGCGAGCGTTAAAACGAAAATTTCCTTTGCCCCGGCGTCGAGCAAGGTGCGGGAGCATTCGTTGGCGGTTGCGCCGGTCGTCAGAACGTCGTCGATGAGGACGATTGTCTTGCCCGCGACGGAATCTTTGTGCCGTTCCGGGACGGCAAAAGCGCCTTTGACGTTTTCTTTGCGATCTTTGCGGTTTAGATGTCCTTGGTTGGCCGTTGCGCGGATGCGGCGCAAGGCGTCGAGGAGAACGGGCTTTTGAGTCATCTTTGCGATTTGCTGCGCGAGAAGAGCGGATTGGTTATAACGGCGGCGGAAGAGTCTCCAGCGATGGAGGGGAACGGGCACAAGGGCGTCGGCGTTTTTGAGGATATCGCCGCTGGCGCGGTGCATCGAAACGGCCAAGGATTTGGCGGCATACGTATGATCGCCATGCTTAAAGCCCAAAACAAGCCTCCGGCTTGCGTCGTCGTAAACCATGGCGGCGCGGGCGGCCTCGAAAACGGGAGCTTCGGCAAGGCAAGCGCCGCATAAAGCGTCGTCGCCGACGGGAACGTCGAAAGGCAGGCCGCATTTGGCGCAGAACGGGGGGCCTATAAACTGGATTTTGTTCCAGCAAGAAGGGCACATCGTAGCGGCGCCGCCGACGGGCTCATCGCAGGCCATGCAGAGGGGCGGCAGAAGCAAATCGAGGGTTTTGAGGGCTAAATTCTTAACAGAAAGGGCCATGAGGCGCATTTTGGCTTAGCGAGGCGGTCTCAACAAGGCCTTTTTTCCCTTTATTTACCGTAAGTAACTATTTAAAGGGTTTAGCTTGACTTGAGCCCTTTAAACCCCTTATAAACCGCGCTCTATTGAAACATTGATGAAGGCCGGGGCTTAAGGCTCCGTGAGGAAATTATGGCCCGTATATGCTCCGTCAGCGGCAAGAAGCCGCTTTTTGGCAACAATGTCAGCCACGCGAACAACAAGACGCGTCGCCGTTGGCAGCCGAATTTACAGATTTGCTCGTTTCCGTCGGAAATTCTGGGCAAGTCGATCTCGTTGCGCCTGACGGCTCGCGGCATCCGCACGGTCGAGCACAACGGCGGAATCGACGCTTGGCTCTTGGGCACGCGCAACAGCCGCTTGGGCGAAGACGCTTTGAAGGTCAAAAAGCAGCTCGCCAAGGCTCAAGCCCGCGCCGCGAAATAATCTAAATTATCAGCCTTTGCTTGCCGACGCGCCGTAGCGGCGATCGCGGCGTTTAAACTCGTCGAGAGCTTGGGCCAGATGCTCGCCTGAGAAGTCCGGCCATAGAACGTCTAAAAAGACGTATTCGGCATAGGCCGATTGCCATAAAAGGAAATTCGAAATCCTTTTTTCGCCGCTTGTCCGGACGACGAGATCGGGGTCCGGCATGCCGCCCGTAAACAGGAAGGACTCGAAAACGTGTTCGTCGATGGCGTCGGCCTGCATCTGGCCGCGTTCGACGGCCTTGGCGAGTCCGCGCGCGGCGGCGGTGATTTCCTGCCGTCCGCCGTAATTGAGCGCAAGCGCGAGGACGAGCTTTTTGTTGTCCTGAGTGAGATCTTCGGCGTGGTCGATCATGTTGACGATATCGGCGGGGAGTCTTTTTTTGTCGCCGACGAGGCGTATGCAAATGCCCTCTTTGTGGAGCGTCGCGAGCTCGCTTTTGAGGTATGTGCGAAGAAGGCCCATCAATTCGCCGACTTCGGAAGGCGGGCGGCGCCAGTTTTCGGAAGAGAAGCTAAAAAGGGTCAGATACCCGACGTTTTGCTCGATGGCGGCCTTGATCGTGCGTCGGACGGCCTCGATTCCGGCGCGGTGTCCCATGGGGCGGGGTAGGCCGCGCGCGGCGGCCCAGCGGCCATTGCCGTCCATGATGATGGCGACGTGCAAAGGCGCGCTTGAGGAATCCGGATCGTGATCGTCGCGTCTCATAAGGGCCTAGACGTGAGTGATTTCTTTTTCTTTGGCGGCGAAGAGGTCGTCGATTTTTTTGACGTATTCGTCGGTGAGCTTCTGGATTTTATCCGAAGTCGTCTTGGCCTGATCTTCGGGGAGTTTTTCCTTTTTGACGGCGTCCATGGCGTCGCGCCGCACGTTACGGACGGAGACACGGGCCTGTTCGGAGTATTTCCCTGCGACCTTGACGAGCTCGGTGCGGCGTTCTTCGCTGAGTTCGGGCAACGGAACGCGGATAAGAGAGCCGTCGGGTTGCGGATTGAGGCCGAGACCGGAGTCGCGGATGGCTTTTTCGACGCTTTTGACGAGTCCCATGTCCCAAACTTGGACGGTGAGCAGGCGGGGTTCGGGCACGCCGACGGTGCCGACTTGGTTTAAGGGCATAGACGAGCCGTAAGCGTCGACGTGGACGCTGTCGAGCAGGTTGACCGACGCCCGCCCCGTGCGGAGGCCGGAGAATTCTTTACGCAGAGCGTCGAGCGAGGCTTCCATGCGCTGCTTGGTTTGGTTGAGATCCATTTTTTACTCCACAATCGTAAATTTGCCCTTGCCTTGCATGACCTCTTTAAACGCGCCGTGCGTAACGATCGAGAAGACAAGGATGGGAATTTGGCTTTGGCGGGCCAGCGAAATGGCCGAGGCGTCCATGACCTGAAGGTCTTGGGTAAGAACGTCGAGATAGCTGAGTTTGTCGTAGCGCTTGGCGTCTTTAACCTTGGCCGGGTCGGCATTGTAGACGCCGTCGACTTTGGTGGCTTTGAGGAGGGCGTCGCATTGCATTTCGGAGGCGCGCAAAGCGGCGGCGCTGTCGGTAGTAAAGAAGGGGTTGCCGGTGCCTGCGGCGAAAATGACGACGCGGCCTTTTTCCATATGGCGGATGGCGCGACGGCGGATGTAGGGCTCGCAGATAGAGGCCATCGGGATGGCGGATTGCACGCGGGTCGGAACGCCGACTTTTTCGAGAGCGTTCTGCATGGCAAGAGCGTTGATGACGGTGGCGAGCATGCCCATATAGTCGGCGGCGGCGCGGTCCATGCCGTGCGAAGCGGCCGAGACGCCGCGAAAGATGTTGCCTCCGCCGATGACGGCGCAGACTTGGACTCCCATGTCGGTGACTTCCTTGATTTCGGCGGCGACGCGGACGACGGTTTCGGGTTCGAGCCCGTAATCGCGGCCGCCCATGAGAGCCTCGCCCGATAGTTTCAAGAGAACGCGTTTATAGCGGGCGGCGGGGGCTTTCGAGGACATATGAACTTCTCCGTAATGCTTAAGCGGGCGCATTATACAAGCTTGGAAAGCGAAGAACAGGGAAAAGTCTTGTCGAAAGCGAGGCGGTCTTTTAAGCTTAAAAGTATGAAGATATTGCATGTTGAAGATAACGAATCTCTGGCGAAGTCCTACAAAATGAGGGTTCAAGACGAGTATCCGGGGGTCGAGATAGAGCATGCGGCCACGTACGACGAGGCGGTGCAGCGGCTGAAGGAAGAAAGATTCGACTTGATCGTGTCGGACTTCAGTTTTCCGGGCAAGGACGTCTGGCGCTATTCGGGCGGCGTGGACTTGTATCGTTTTGTGCTGGAAGGGAAGATTGAGACGCCGGTACATTTTTTGTCGAGCATGGCGGCGCATATCGAGGACATACTCGCAAAAAACCATTTGCCGTTAAGGCCGACCGATAAGCTTTTCTCGAAAGGCACGCAGCGCGCGATATTCGAGGCGTTTGGGTTGAGTCCGAAATAAAAAACCCCGCGCGAAAAGAATTTCGGCGGGGTTATCTATTAGAAAAAGCGTTAACCGGCCATCTTGGCGACTTCGGCGGCGAAATCGCTTTCGGCTTTTTCGATTCCTTCGCCGAGCTGGAAGCGGGCGAAGCCGGTCACCTTGACGGGCGCGCCGAGAGACGCGGCGGCGTTTTCGAGCACTTGCGAAATGCGGCTTTCGCCGTCGATGACGTAGATTTGCTCGAGGAGGACAACTTCTTCGTAATATTTGCGAAGGCGGCCTTCGACCATTTTGGCGATGATGGCTTCGGGCTTGCCCGAGGCGCGGGCCTGCTCGGCCAGCACGTTGCGTTCGCGTTCAAGAGCCTTGGCGTCGACGTCTTGGATGCTTAAGGCGTCGGGGCGGGCGGCCGCGACATGCATGGCGAGCTGCTTGCCGAGCGCCAGAAGCTTATCGGCGGGAGCGGCGGATTCCAGGGCGACCAGAACGCCGATCTGCCCGACGTTGGGGGCGAGGGCGTTATGAACGTACGAGGCGACGATGCCCTGCGGAACGGAGAGGGCGGCCACGCGGCGGACGGTCATGTTTTCGCCGATTGTGGCGACGAGACTGGTCAAAGCTTCCTGAACGGAGCCGCCCGCGGGATGCTTGGCGGCTTTCAGTTTTTCGACATCCGCGCCGGTCGTTAAAGCGACCTTGGCGGTTTCCAGAACGAACGCCTGGAATTTCTCGTTGCGCGCGACGAAGTCGGTTTCGGCGTTGATCTCGACCAAAGCGGCCTTGGTGCCCGAAGAGGCGGCGGCGACGAGACCTTCGGCGGCGACTCGGCCCGCTTTTTTGGCGGCGGCGGAAAGGCCCTTTTTACGGAGCCAATCGACGGCGGCTTCCAT
>CAYUPD010000043.1:8021-9651 GCA_964446645.1 uncultured Rhodospirillaceae bacterium | reverse complement strand
CGCAATCTCGTTTTTGTAAGTCCGTTTCTGATCGGAAGTCATCTTGCCCGCAAGATAACCCGTTGCAATGAGGTCAATTCGTTCGCAGAGCATGACGGCGTTGTAAGGCGAATTCTTTAAAAACCGCTCCGCAAGATTGAGGATTCTGGCGACGTCCTCCGGCAAATACAGATCAAGCGCGGTTAAATAAGCCTTGTTATATGTCTCGGGCGCGAGCCGTTTATAGGACGGGTTTTTTGAAAAATCGTCGGCGATGTCGAAAAGCGTTTCGGGAGAAATTTTCGCAAAATTGTTTTTTATGTAGCGGTTGACGACGGTTTCGGACCTGCCCGATAGAATGAACGTAGCAATCTTTGTACCGAATATAAAATCCTTCAACATGCTTGTTTCTCCTTATGTCAATTTATGCCGATGTGCCCTCCGGTGCGGGCAAAAATTTCGTCAGTTCTCTTTTCTTTCGTATGGTCTCGCGTGCGCAGCAATAAGTCGGGTATGTTGCAAGCACGGCGGCAGCAGCGCAGTATATATTTTCAATTCCGGGTAACGGAACGGCCAAGGCGAGGTAGGCAAGGACGGCTGTGGCGGCTCCTATAATGACACCGGCGCATATTTCCGTCTCGGCGACTTTCCATAAATTTTTTGCTTCGCTCTTTAGGTTCATGAGTATCCTTTAAGAATGATCCTTAAAAAAACAGAACGTCTATAAAGATATTGACGGGAATTGGTATTTTAAGTTCGTTTTGATAGCCATCGTCAGGCATGCATAGCCGCATGCGGCGGAGATAACCCAATTCATAAGTTGTTGCTCTGCGCCGCCGCTGCTCGTTAGGGCCAACATCGCCGCAATCAGAGATACCGTTTCTGTCGCTGCGATAAGACAAACTTCCGCTCTTGAGGCTTTCCAAAGTTTTTTTACGTCATCGATCAGTTTCATATAGGCGCCTTTAATAAAAAAGGATTATTTACGAAGACTACTATGTAAAAGGGTCTTGCTCAATCAAAACGGCGCAAATGCCTTTAACCTTATTTATCCTTTTAATGACGCACCTTTTTTACTAGCGAGCGGCTGAGTAAAACGGCAAAAATAATACTCGCGATGATAAACAGGCCGCCCGCAGGCAAAAGAACCGTCGTCAGGGAATAGCTTTCGAGCGCGAATAGAACAGTCGCGTCGCGCAAAAAGAAAAAGAACCACGGCAGGGCTTTTTCGCCGTAAGGATCGTCGCAGGATTTCCGCAGCGTTGAAAATGTGCCCGCCATGTCGATCAGCAGCATGACGATTATGGCGCTAAAGTTCCTTGTCCATCGGTATTACTCAACCGTCACGCTTTTGGCCAGATTGCGCGGCTGATCGACGTCCGTGCCTTTGGCCAGCGCCGTATAATACGCCAAAAGCTGCATCGGCACGACGTAAAGCAGCGGCAGCACCGCAGGATCGGCTTTCGGCACTTCGAGATTCATAAACGTCTTCGCGCCGACGTTCGCAATCCCGTCTTTGTCGGAAATCAAAATCACCTTGCCGCCGCGCGCGACGACTTCTTGTATGTTCGAGGCCGTCTTTTCGTACAGCGCGTCGCTCGGCGCCAAAAACACGACCGGAAGGTTTTTATCGACCAGCGCAATCGGCCCG
>CAYUPD010000043.1:0-8011 GCA_964446645.1 uncultured Rhodospirillaceae bacterium | reverse complement strand
ATCTCGCCCGCCGGATAGCCTTCCGCGTGGATGTACGAGATTTCCTTGAGCTTCAGCGCGCCTTCCATCGCAATCGGATACAAAAGGCCGCGTCCGAGATATAAAACGTCGTGCGCCTTTTTAACCTTGTGCGCGAGTTCCTGAATGCAGTGTTCGTTGCGCAACAGTTGGTTGACTTGCGCCGGAACCTCTCGCAGCGCCTTGAGGACGTCTTTCATGCGGGAGGAGGGCAGAGTCTCTTTGGCGCGGCTCGCGTCGAGCGCAAGGCATAAAAGAACCGTCAACTGCGTCGTGAAGGCCTTTGTCGAGGCGACGCCGATCTCCGGCCCCGCCAAGGTCGGCACCACGACGTCCGACGCACGCGCGATCGAGCTTTGCGGCACGTTGACGACGGACAATATCTTTTGGCCTTGGCTTTTGGCGTAATGCAGCGCGGCGAGCGTGTCGGCCGTCTCGCCCGATTGCGACACGACGATGGTGACGCCGCCTTCGGGCATCGGCGCTTCGCGGTAGCGGAACTCGGACGCGATGTCGATCTCGACCGGGATTTTCGCCAACTGCTCGAACCAATACTTGCCGACAAGCCCCGCATACGAAGCCGTGCCGCACGCGATGATCGTCAGGCGCGGAACCTTCTTCCAGTCGAAGGGCAGGGCGGGCAGCGTCAGGCCGTTGCCGGGCGCGGCCAGCGTGGACAGCGTATCGCCGATGACCGTCGGCTGCTCGAATATCTCTTTCAGCATAAAGTGGCGGTACTGGCCTTTGCCCGTCATTCCCTTGGCTATCGACAGCGTATGGATTTTGCGCTTGACGACTTTGTCGTATTCGTCGTGGACGATAATCTTGTCGGCGTAAATCTCGGCCCAGTCGCCTTCCTCAAGATACGCGATGCGGTTCGTCTGCGGCGCGAGCGCCAGCGCGTCCGAACCGAGGTACATTTCGTTTTCGCCGTAGCCGAGCGCCAGGGGGCTTCCGCGCCGCGCGCCGATCATGAGATCGTCGTTTCCTGCGAAAATAATTCCGATGGCAAAAGCGCCTTCGAGCCTCTTCAATGCCGCCGCGACCGCCTGCTGCGGAGTCATGCCGTGGCGCAGATAGTCCGTCACGAGATGCGCGATGGATTCGGTGTCGGTTTGAGACGAAAAAACGCAGCCCTTGGCTTCAAGCTCGTCCCGAAGCTCGCGGTAGTTCTCGATGATTCCGTTGTGGACGACCGCCACCAGATCGGTCGCGTGCGGATGCGCGTTCGTTTTCGTCGGCTTGCCGTGCGTCGCCCAGCGCGTGTGCCCGATTCCGATCGTTCCTTCGAGCGGCTGTTTTTTAAGAAGCTCGGCCAGGCAATCCAGCTTGCCTTCGGCGCGGCGGCGGTCAATCTTGCCGTCAACGATAGTCGCAATTCCGGCGCTGTCGTAACCCCGGTACTCGAGGCGACGCAACCCGTCTAAAAGAAAGGAAGAAGCGGCCTTCTTCCCGACGACGCCGACAATGCCGCACATAGCCTACTCATGCTGTGAAAAAGAGACGGCAATAGAATACACTAAACTACACCGCCCTAAATTCAACTTTGGCGACGCAATATTACCGTAAAACTTAAGATTTCTTGGCTTCCTTGATCTTGCCTTCTTTGAAGACGACGTGCTTGCGCGCAACGGGGTCGTACTTCTTCAGCTCGAGCTTCTTCGTGTTGTTCTTGGGGTTCTTCTTCGTCACGTAAAAGAAGCCCGTGTTGGCGGAAGAAACCAGCTTGATGTCGTTCTTTGTCTTAGCCATTGCCTTAAATCCTGAATGTCAGAAAAAACCCCTATGGGTCGCGCAATGTCGTGAAAACGGCCCTCTTTGTCAAGTTTATTCGAAAAAAGGCTTAATTTTGCGCTAGTTAACTAATGCTGGGGCAGGAAGCTGCCGGTACGAAAAAAGGGTTCGTTCGAACGCGGCAAGGGCCGAGGCTCCGTCGAAACATATCGCTGCGGCGACAATCGAAAATGGCCCGTTCAACACGTTTTTGACGTCAGCCATATCGTCTTCGGCCGTGTCGGTCATTTGCTTTCCTTGTGCGTCTTGGCCCAGCCTTCGCGGTTTTCCTGCTTCGCGCGGGCAAACCCCAAAGCCTCCGCCGGAACTTCCTTCGTGATGACGCTTCCCGCCGCGACGGTCGCGTTGTCGCCGACTTTGACGGGCGCGACAAGCACGACGTTCGAGCCTATTGAGGCATTCTGGCCGATGTCGGTATGGTTTTTGTTCACGCCGTCGAAATTGGCCGTGATCGTGCCCGCGCCGACGTTCGTTTTATCGCCGACCGTCGAATCCCCGACGTAGGACAGGTGATTGACTTTCGTGCCGATGCCGATGTCGCTGTTCTTGATCTCGACGAAGTTGCCGATGTGCGCCCCAATGCCGATGCGCGAGTTGGGCCGGATGCGCGCAAACGGCCCCACGACGGCGCTGCGTTCGATCTTGACCTGTTCGATATGCGTAAAGGCGCGTATCTCGACCTTGTCGCCGATCTCGACTCCCTTGCCGATCACGACGTGCGGCGCGATCAGAACGTCGCGCCCGAATTTCGTGTCCGCCGACAAAAACACGCTGTCCGGATCGGTCATCGTGACTCCCGCCAGCATCGCGGCCTCGCGCAGGCGGCCCTGCATGATTTTTTCTGCCTGCGCCAGCTCGACGCGCGTGTTGATCCCCAAAACCTCGTCTTCCGTAATCGTGGCTACCACGCTGATGTCGCCGTCCTGCTGCGCCAAGGCGACGCAGTCGGTCAGGAAAAATTCCTTCTTCGCGTTGTCGTCGTTAAGACGGTCGAGCAGGGGCCACAATTTGCCCGCGTCGAACAGCATAAATCCGCCGTTGCAAAGCCCTACGGCCGTTTGCTCGGGCGTCGCTTCGGCCGCTTCGACGATTTTCGCCAGATTGCCCGTCTCGTCGATAATCAGCCTGCCGTAGGCGGCAGGGTGCTTCGGCGAAAAGCCCGCCACGACGACCGACGCGCCCGTTTCGATGCGGCGCTTCTGCATAAAACGCAGGGACTCCGCCTTGACAAGCGGGCTGTCCGCAAAAAGAACCAAAACGTCGCCCGCAAAATCGACGAGCGTCTTGCGCGCCGCCTTGACGGCATCGCCCGTGCCCAAGGGCTGCTTTTGAATAACGCATGTATGCGGCGCGACCGTCTTTTCGACTTCCGCTGCGTTTGGAGCCGTCACGACGACGATGCGTTCGGGCGACAGGCTTTCGCAGGCGTTAAGAACGTGCCTCAGCATCGGTATGCCCGCGACGGGATGAAGCACCTTGGGCAATTCGGACTTCATGCGCGTACCGAGCCCGGCGGCCAGAATGATGCAGGCTAAGGGAGGGAGGGGTTCGTTTTGAGTCATCCGTCTTTTCTGCCACAAAGAGGGCCGTAATCCAAGCATCTGACAGTATAGTTAAAGTCTGGACGCCTTTGCCTCTCTTGGGTAGGCTCATTCCGGACGATTTTTACCACTATCCACGCGAAAGCCTTGAATAATATTGACTCATGCGGCCACAACGGCCAGAACCGTTCCGGCTCCGAAAGCCTCATGTTTTTATACGTCGGCGTGTTTACGCTGGCTTTCGTCCTGCGCGCCGTTTTCGCCGTCGAGTGGGAGCGCCTTCCCTATGGCCGAGCGCCTCTTTTGGACGCCTTGGCCTACGATATGTGGGCGAGGACTATCTCGGACGGCCAGCTCTTGAGGGGAACGGCTTTCTATCAGTCGCCTCTCTATCCCTACTTTTTAGGTTTGCTCTACAGGCTTTTCGGGCACGACACCCTCATCGCTGGACTCGCCAACGCCGCGCTCGGCGCAGGCGGCGTAACGTTTCTCTGCGCCGTAGCCCGCAGATTTGGCACTGCCGCATCTATCGGAACCGGGCTTTTGGGCGCGTTCTATCAGCCGCTCGTCTTTTACGCCATTCCGCTCATGAAAGAGTCTCTGGCCTTCTTTCTTCTTTCGGCGTTCGCGCTTTTTGCCGTCCGCGCCGTCGAAAACAACAAGGCGCGGGATTATTTGATGGGCGGCGCGGCTTTAAGCCTCGCGGTCGTCGCGCGAGGAAACGTTTTGTTCGTTCTTCCCGTCTTTTACGCCGCCGTCTTCGCCGTTCATCGCGCAAAGGCTCTTAAAAACGCCGCGCTTTCGTTCGTTGCTTTCGTTTTATGCCTCGCGCCGACGGCGCTTCATAATTACGCCGCGAGCGGAGCCTTCATTCCCGTCAATTACGCCGACGGCTTCAATCTCTACGTCGGGCACTGGGCAAGCGCGAACGGACGCAACAACTATCCGCCCGAAGTTTCGACCAATCCGATACAAGAAGAAATCGACGTGACTCAAATCGCTCGCGAAAGAACGGGAAAGGCGGGGCCGTCCGACGTTTCGCGCTATTGGCGAAACCGCGCGCTCTGTTATATCGCGGAGCATCCGGGGCGCGAACTAAGCCTTCTGCGGAACAAGTTTTTGGCCTTCTGGAGCGGCTCCGAGATTTTCGACAATTACAACGTAACCTTCATCCGCAAAAATTTCGGAACGGCTTTGGCGTTTACGTTCCCGTTCTTCGGCCTGATCTCGGCGCTCGCGGCTTTCGGCGCCGTAGCCCTCGGACGGCGCTTTAAGCGCGAGGTTCTTCTTCTCGTCTCGATGCTTTTCGCCTACATGGCCTCGCTTCTCGCTTTCTATGTGACAGAACGCTACCGGCTTCTGGCGGCTGTCTTTCTTTTGCCGCTCGCGGGCGCGGCGCTTCCCGAAGCCTTTCGTCTCGCGCGCGAAAAAGCGTATCCTCTTTTGTCATGCGCCGTTTTCGCCTCGGCCTTGTTCGCGCTTCTCGCGCATCGGCCTGTGCCCTCAAGCGCCATAAGCCCCGACGCCTTTAACTGGGGCATCGTGGCCACCATGTATATGGACGCAGGCGAGTATCAAAAATCCGTGGACGCCATGCATAAGGCTCTGGAGCTTTCGCCGCAGGAGGCAGGATTCCTGCCGATTTCGCGCGCCGCCGAGGCCGAGCATCGTTTGGGGCATGAAGCCGAATCCGAAAGGCTTTACCGGCTCTCGACAGAGCTTTTTCCCAAGGAAAGCGGCGCGTGGTTCTATCTCGGGCGCATGCACGAAGAACGGGGCGAACTGAAGGACGCCTTGAAGGTCTACCGGAAATCCATCGAGCTCGGCTCGCGGTTTACGAATTCCTATATCGGCCTCGCGCGCGTTTACGCCAAGCTCGGCGACTGGATCCGCGCAAAAGAAACCATCGAAGCGGCCGCGAAAGTCGATCCTTACGATCCGGAAATCGCGGAGATTCTTACGGGGCTCCGGCAGGCGCCGCGTCGCTGATGTGAATCTGGACGCGCTCTTCGCCCTGCCATTCGTCAAGGCGCAGGTGCCCGGCCAGATGCAGGCGCGTCCCGATTTTGAGAAGTTCCTGCCCGAGGCCGTTTTCGAGCGCCCTAAACGCGATGCCGCGCAGACGCGCCCCGCCTTGCATCAAAAAAACGCTGACGTGCTTTTCTCCGACGACGTCGGCGCGGACAACTCGGCAATCGGGCAGGGCAAAGCGCGGTTCGGAATTGCCGGTGCCGAACGGGCCGAGCTTTTCGATCAGGCGCACAAAATCCGGCGTCAGCGCCGCAGCCGACACAAGGCCGTCGAGCGTCAACAGAGGCGTCAAAGGCTCGGCCTCCATCTGCTTTCCGATGCGCTCGGCCAGAAAATCGCGTAAGGCGTCGAGTTTGCCGCGCGAAACCGTAAAACCGGCGGCCATTTTATGCCCGCCGCCGTCGATCAAAAGCCCGGCTTGCCGCGCCGCGATGATCGACGCGCCGAGGTCGATTTGGCCGATGGAGCGCCCCGATCCTTTGCCGATGTCGCCCTCAAACGCGATGACGAGCGCGGGATGCCTGAATTTATCCTTAAGCCTCGACGCGACGATTCCGATCACGCCCGGATGCCAGTTGTCCGACGCGACGAACGCTATCGGCAGAGTTTCGGCGCGGGCCATGGCTTCGGCCTCGATCAGGGCCTTGGCTTCAATGCTGCGGCGCTCGTCGTTCAGCGCGTTCAGCTTATGCGCGATAGAGACGGCCTGAGCCTCGTCTCCGGTCGAGAGAAGCTCCGCGCCGAGCCCCGACGTTCCGACGCGGCCTCCGGCGTTGATGCGCGGGCCTAACATAAATCCCGCCGCGTAGGCGTCGAAAGTCCTTACCCCTGCCGTTTGAGCAAGCGCGACGATCCCGGCATTGCGGCGCTGGCCCATGATCTTCAATCCTTGAGACGCAAACGCGCGATTGATCCCCGTCAGCGCGACGACGTCGCATATCGTGCCGAGCGCGACGAGGTCCAGCCACGGCATCAGGTCGGGTTCGGGATGCGTTTCGTTATAATATCCCGCAACGCGCAGAACGCGGTTGACGGCGACGACAAACAGATACGTCACGCCGACGGCCGCGAGCGCGCCGAAGTCGTTCGTCTCGTCGATGCGATTAGGATTGACGACGGCCAAGGCGGGGGGCAGGGCCGGTTCCGACGCGTGGTGATCGAGGACGATTGTATCAAGCCCCGCCTCGCGCGCGGCGGCGAGGGCGTCGTGCGCCGTCGTGCCGCAATCCACGCAGACGACGAGCTTCGCGCCTTCCTTGGCGAAAGCGCGCATGGATTTGGCGCTGGGGCCGTAGCCTTCCGTGAGCCTGTCGGGAATATAAAGGCGCGGCTCGCAGCCGAGCGCCCGTCCGAAGCGCGCCAGAAGCGCCGCCGAAGTCGCGCCGTCCACGTCGTAATCGCCGAAGACGACGATCTTTTCTTTTCTCGTTACGGCGTCGGCAAAGCGCGCTGCCGCTTTGTCCATGTCCTTGAAAACCGAAGGGTCGGGCATGAGGTCGCGCAGTTTCGGTTCCAGAAACGACGGAGCGTCGTCGAGCCCCACGTCGCGCGCGTTAAGGCAGCGCGCGACGATTTCGGGCAGATTGTGGCGCTGCGCAAGCGCCAGCGCGATGCGTTCGTCGAATTCGCGCGCGACCCACCGCCGCTGCGTCAGAGAATTATCAACGCCTAAAAAGGATGTTTCGGTCATGCCTCTCTTTTAGCGCGGCGCGGGGCGTTAAGGAAATCCCTTATTTTCAGGCCAAAGACCGCGATCGTTTCGCTTTGAAGCGTAAAGCTTCGAAGCGAAGCGTGAATCGCCGGTCTTACATAAAGTTAGTGTATTGAGGCGGCAGCCATTTCTCGAGCGCGGCGGTCAACGCTTCGAAATTGATCGGCTTGCTCAAAAAATCGTCCATTCCGGCCTCGAGGCAGCGCGATTTCTCCTCGGGCAGGGAGTGCGCCGTCGCGGCCACGATGGGAACGCGGCGGATTTCTTTCCCGCTATTGAGCATGGCTTTTTGGCGCTGGTCTTCCCAAAGCCGGATGAGCTTCGTCGCCGAGAAACCGTCCATGACCGGCATCTGGCAGTCCATGAGGACGATGTCGAACGTTTCCCCCGCCAGCGCATTAATGGCTTCCTGCCCGTTGGCGACGACTTTGACGACGCAGCCCATTTTCTCGAGCATTTTTTTCTCGACCATCTGGTTGACCGGGTTGTCCTCGGCGAGGAGAATCCGCGCCTGATTGAAATTGCGCAGCGACGGCGGGGCGCCTGCGGGCTTTGCGCTTTCCTTCGGCTTGTCGAAAACGGCGTCCGCCAGAGGCAGCGTAAACGCGAAGACGCTTCCTTCGCCCGGAACGCTTGTAAATACGAGAAAGCCTCCCATCATCGCGACAAGCTGCTTGCTGATCGTGAGGCCAAGCCCCGTGCCTCCGTGCTTGCGGGTCAGCGTGGTGTCGGCCTGCGAGAAAGGATTGAAGATGATTTTTTGGTCTTCCTCCATGATCCCGATGCCGGTATCCGCGATCTCGAAGCGTATAAGGTTCTTGCCGTCTTTTTTGCCCAAGGATTTGACGAGGATCGAGACGGAGCCTTCGTCGGTGAATTTGATCGCGTTGTTGACGAGGTTCGACAGAACTTGACC
>CAYUPD010000042.1:0-9698 GCA_964446645.1 uncultured Rhodospirillaceae bacterium | reverse complement strand
GGTGCGGCCCGGCGCGATGATGCGGATAGGGGGTTTTTGCTTCAGCATCGTGCGGATTTGAACGGGCGAGGTTTGCGTGCGCAAAACCATCTTGTCTTCGCCGGGCGAGGGCAAAAAGAACGTCGCCTGCATATCGCGCGCGGGGTGCGAGGAGGGGATGTTAAGGGCCTCGAAATTGTAATATTCGGTTTCGATATCGGGGCCTTTGGCGACCGAAAAGCCCATGCCAGCGAAAATGGCGACGATTTCGTCGATGGTCTGCGAAGTCGGATGCACGCGGCCCAAAGCTTCGGGGCGGGGCGAAAGCGACACGTCGATGCTTTCGTTGGCCAAGCGGTCTTTGAGGGCGGCGGCGCTTAAGATGGTCTGGCGCAGGGCGATGGCGGAGGCGATCTCGTCTTTAAGGGCGTTGATGGCGGCGCCGAAGGCTTTGCGCGCGTCGGGGGGCAGGGCCGAAAGCGTTTTCATCTGCTCGGTGATGGCGCCTTTTTTGCCCAGAGCCGAGACGCGGATTTCGTCTAAAGAGGCGATTGTCGCGGCCTTGGCGATGTCGGCGAGCAAAGAGGCTTTAAGGGGGCCGAGGGAGTCTGAAGAGGGCATGGATTTAATCCCGATAAAACAAAGAAAATTTATATACCGCCGCAGTGAATCGGAAAAGAAAAAACGCTGCGGCCTTGCGACCGCAGCGTTTGCTTAACTTTTCCTGAGAACCGAATTACTTGGCCGAAAGAGCGGCTTGCGCTTTATCGACCAAAGCCTTGAAGGCTTCCGGCTCTGTCGCGGCGAGATTGGATAACGACTTGCGGTCGAGCGTTATTCCCGCGCGCTTCAGGCCGTTGATAAATCGGGCATAGGTAAGGCCGTGCTCGCGGACACCGGCGTTGATGCGCTGGATCCACAAAGCGCGGAACTCGCCCTTGCGGGCGTGGCGGTCGCGGTAGGCGTAGCGAAGAGCCTTTTCGACCTTTTCGATAGCGATGCGGAAATTGGTGCTGGCGCGTCCACGATAGGACTTGCCGAGCTTGACCATTTCCTTATGACGAGAATGGGTCGTCACTCCCCGTTTAACACGAGCCATAGTGAGTCCCTCTCTTAGCTGTTAGGTAAAAAGAATTTGACGATATTTTCGCCGTCAGTCTTGAACAACGTCAAGCCTTGGCGAGCGGTGCGTTTCATGTTCTGGGAGCGGCGGCGCATAAAGTGGCGGCGGTTGGCGGCGCGAGCCGTGACCTTGCCTTTGCCGGTGACGCGGAAGCGCTTTTTGGACCCGCTGTGGGTCTTCATTTTGGGCATTTTGAACCTCTATATAGTTGTTAAGCGGCCGGGCATGTCCAAAAGCCGACGGCTCGCGAAGGAGGGGTTGATAGCCCCTGAAAGCAAAGAAAGCAAGCAGTTAATGAACACTTAGCCAATTATCCGAGTGTAAATGGGGGGTTAGCCTCCGCGAATCCCGTCAAACGAAAGGTTTCTTGGGCTTCCGAGGGGCAGGAACGCGCGTAAGCGTTAAGGATGTCGAGGCCTTTAGAGAAAGCTTTTGGAGATAGTTTTTTCTTTTGGGCCATAACGCGCGAAAGGGATTTGAGCAAGGGATTCGGTCCATTCATCAAGGCGCGGTCTTTAAGGGTCAGATTGACTCCGGCCATGATTTGAAGTTCCCGAATGGGGGCAAAGGCTTCATCGAAAGAGGGCATCGGTTCTTTTTTTAAAACGGCGCGGCAAGCGTCGGCGGTCCAATGATCCTGACGGGAAATATTCTGAAAAGCCGAAAGGTCTCTGGCGTCGATGAAATCTTGAGCGGCCTCGGCGTTGCCGCCGAGCTCGAGAAAGGTAAAAACGCCGAAACCATCCGCCAGAGATTCAGCTTTAAAAGAGACTTTTTTGTCTGAGGTTGCCTCGACAGAGCGAGGGAAAAGAACATGTCCGGTTTCGTGAAGCGTGTAGAGAGCGTCCTCGGCGTCTTTTTTATCCTCGATATTGTCGAGGCCGGTCAAAGCGGAAAAAAGTCTTTCCTTTTTTAGATAAGGAGAGTTTGGAAATACGACGGCATCCGTAGAGCAAGGCGAATTCGGCCCGCAAGCATCGAAATTTTTTCCGAAGATTTTGGCGCCGACGGAACGTCTATGTTCGAGCGTCTCTTTATGGCGAATGGGGTTTGTTTCAGTTTTTGCAAGAGGCGCGACAAACCATGCAAAAGGGATCGTATAATAATCTTTAACCCAATCCGTATAACCTTCCGCTTTTGCGGCGCGCTCGACGGTCGGGCACAGAGAACGAATAGTTTTATCTCGCGCGTCAAGATCTTCGTCGGAGAAGGGAGGGGAAAACGAAACCGTAAATTTTGCTTCGCCGCGCAAAACCCTGCGGTCCGCGATCTTGGTCGGTACGCTGGTTAGTTCGCTTAATTCTTCTTCGCCGATATGCATTGCTAAAATTTTCGCTATAAAGTCTTAAGGCATTTTATACCGAAAAAGGCAGAGGCAAAGAAATTTTTGAATAAATTGGAGCGGGAAGATTTAACCAAACAAGGGAGGGTTATTGCACGGCAGTCGATGGAGATACATGAATTGGATCTGAGAAGCAGAAGTTCTCATAAGCCCTTAGAATCGCTTCGCCTTCGAGGCGGGTTTCGAGCGAAAGGCGGCCGGATTTACCAAGGACGCGCCTGAGGGATTTCATAACGACGGGAGCGGTTGCGTTTTTAAAGCTGGAGTAGAAAGGCGCGCATTCCGAGGCCCAAAGGTCTTTTTCCTTGATAACGCCGTCGTCGCCCATGGTTTTGATGGGCAGGCGGCAGGCGCGGCGGCATGAAGTTCTGTCGAGGTTGCTGCGGTCGATGCCGTGCATGTCGTCGAAGGCGCGGATTTTGAGTTCGCACAAAGCGTCGGCGCTTTCGGCGTAAGAGGGGATGGTTTCGCCGCAAAGCATGGCCTCGATGGCCTTTGCGGTCGGGAATCCGCCCATGTCTTTGCCGAAGAAGGCGCGCAAGCGCCGCGCGTCGATGTAGTCGCGGACGTGCGTTTTATCGCCGCCGATCTCGAGATAAATCGAGGCGGCGAAGCAATCCGCGAGCACTTCGGACTGATAGCCGATTTCGTCGAGCGCCAGTTCTTCCGGCGCGTAGGGGAAAACGATGTGGCCGACTTCGTGAAGAAATTCGAGAATCTCGGCGGGTTTTTTGGACGTTTTAAGGCCGTCGAGGCCGGTGTCGGCGGCCCAAAAATCATCGCCGGTCTGATCGGGAGGATTGGGAAGGATGATCGACACGTCGGCTTCAAGCGGGCTCGGCTTAAAATCCCTGAAGCCGTTTCCGAATATTTTTTCGCCGATGAGGCGCGAATGTTCGGCCCAGCCGCTTTCGCCGGTCTTGCCGTTCATGGCGACCTCGCGGGCGGACGAGGCGGCGGCGAGAAACCTTGCCCAGCCTCTCAGGCCGTTGGCCTCGAGCATGGAATCGATTTTGTAGAACTGGTCGCGGATCGCGCTTTCGCGGGATTTGGTTTCTTCGTCCGAGAATATGTAGTGGGAATCGCAGGCCAGCTTATCCTGATAGGGGACTTTGTTAAGATCGACGATGCCGATCTCTGCCCCGGTAAGATCGCTCAGGAATCCTGCTGAGAAATACATCGCTTAAATCCCCTTAAACGATGATGCCGTCTCCCAAACCCTTTTGGGAGACGATATGATTGTATCTGTTATTGGTTGAGAGGCGCTTAAATTTTTAGAAAAAATATAAGGTGAACAAGGCGTTAGGGTTAAGGACGTTTAACTCTTCAACCCTTCGTGAATCACGGCGATTCCGCCCATCAAATCGGTCCACGTAACGTCCGACAAGCCCGCTTTTTCCATGCGCTTTTTGAGTTCTTCCTGTGGCGGAAATTTAAGGATGCTTTCGGCAAGATATTGGTAAGAGCCTCGATCTTGCGCGACGACCTCGCCCAAGAAAGGCAGAACGTTCGCGCAATAAATGTCATAGAAAGGCTTGAGCGACGGCGCGACGCCGGGGCTAAATTCCATGCAGAAAAAACGGCCCCCCGGTTTCAAAACGCGCGCGGCCTCACGCAGGGCCTTGTCGATGTGCGTGACGTTGCGAAGGCCGAACGCGATTGAGACAAGATCGAAGCTTTTGTCTTTGAACGGAAGTTTTTCGGCGTTGCCTTCGACCCAAGAAATGCCCGAGACGACGCCTTGATCGAGCGCTTTCGTTTTTCCTTCCGCCAACATGTCGGGATTAATATCGCAAACTATTATTTTAGCGCGACTACTCTGTGTCCGTACGGCTTTGTAAAGCCTGATGGCGACATCGCCCGTTCCGCCTGCAATGTCCAAGATCGCCATGCCGGGTTTCGGGGCCATGCGGCGCACCAGCGCGTCTTTCCACAGGCGGTGCAGTCCGGCCGACATCAGGTCGTTCATCAGGTCATAAGATCCGGCGACGGACGAAAAAACGCGGCGGACGAGATCGTCTTTCTCGCCTTCCTTGACTTGCCGGTTGCCGAACCACTCGGCTTCGGGGTTTTCTCTCTTCATAACGACTGTTTAATTGAAAACGCGGCTTGTGTGGAGAGAATTCTCCTTAATTATCAGCGCCGATGAATACTTGAGATTTTATCCCTCTTTCTCTACAAGAAAGGGGCCTTTTTGTACGGTGTGATATGAGCATTCGTCCGCGTCCTATCGTTTTGTGCATTCTCGACGGCTGGGGCTTCCGCGCTCCCGCGCCCGACAACGCGACGACTTGCGCCAAAACCCCCGTTTTCAAAAAATACTTGGCTCAGTGCCCCCACGCTCTTCTTCAGGCGTCGGAAGAAAACGTCGGGCTTCCAAGGGGCCAGATCGGCAATTCCGAAGTCGGCCACATGAACCTCGGCGCGGGCCGCGTCGTGTTTCAGGATTTGCCGATGATCGACCGCGCGCTTGCGGCGGGCGGGCTTAAAACCAATCCGGCGCTGAAAATCATGATCGCGGCGTTAAAGAAAAGCGGCGGCACATGCCACTTGATGGGCCTCGCGTCGCCGGGCGGCGTTCATGCGCATCAGGATCATATCGTCGCGCTGGCGAAAGAACTTGCGAATGCGGGCGTTGCCGTCAATATCCACGCGTTTCTCGACGGGCGGGACGAACCGCCCAAAAGCGCAGCCGGGAACATCAAAAAGCTTTTGTCCGACATCGAAGGCTTAAAAGGCGTTCGTTTGGCGACTTTGTGCGGGCGTTATTACGCGATGGATCGCGATAAAAGGTGGGAGCGCGTCATATTGGCCTACGATCTTTTGGCGTCGGGCGAGGGCGCGCATGCCGCAGATGCCCTTAAAGCCATCGCGTCCAGCTATGCCGCGAGCGTCACGGACGAATTTTTAAAGCCCGTCGTTCTGGGCGATTATAAAGGCATGAAAGACGGCGACGCCGCGTTCTGCGAGCCTGATTTTAAGGATTTTCCGCGCAAAAAGACCGTCGAGCTCGCGGCCGTTGCCGGCATGGTCGAGTATTCGGACGCGCTTAATAAGCATATGACGGCGCTTTTTCCGCCCAAGCGGATCGACGAGGGCTTGGGCGAGATCGTCGCCAAAGCGGGCCTCAGGCAGCTTCGCATCGCCGAAACCGAGAAATACCCGCACGTCACGTTTTTCTTTAACGGCGGGCGCGAGCAGACGTTCGAAAACGAAGAGCGCATCCTCGTGCCGTCGCCGAAAGTCGCGACCTACGATCTTCAGCCCGAAATGTCGGCCTATGCCGTGACCGATAAAGTCGTTGCGGCGATTGAAGAGGATAAATTCGACCTGATCGTGTTGAATTACGCCAACCCTGACATGGTCGGCCATACGGGCGTTTTGTCGGCGGCGATCAAGGCGGTCGAGGCCGTCGACGAATGTCTGGGCCGCGTTTTTGCCGCCATCAAAAAGAAGGGCGGCGCCGTTTTGCTGACGGCCGATCACGGCAACTGCGAAATCATGGCCGACAAAGAGACAAAAGGCCCCCACACGGCCCATACGCTCAACCCCGTGCCGGTCGTGCTGATCGGAGGGCCCCAAGAAATCCAAACGCTGCGCGACGGCAAACTGGCCGACATCGCGCCGACGATCCTCGATCTGATGCGTCTGCCCGTTCCGGACGTTATGGACGGGCGCAGCCTGATCGTCCGGCCATGAAACGAAAATTTCTTCTTTTCGTTATGGCCGCCGTTGTGGGGCTTGCCGCGCCGGCGGCGGGGGCCGAGGACAGCGACAAATTGCAGCGCGTCGAAGAAGAACTGGCGCAAAAAAAACACCAGCAAGAGGCGTTGGACGCCAAGGCGCTCGAAGAAAGCAAAAACCTCGCGGATTTACGCGCGCGCATGATCGCGTCGGCCAAGTCGTTGCAGGATAAGGAAACCGAGCAGGAGAATCTCAAGAACAAGCTTGCCCAGCTTGAGGACGAGATCGACGAAAAAAGCAAAAGCGCCGAAGAGCGCCGCCGCCAGTTGGCGTTGATGGCGTCGGTCCTTGTCGAGATCGCGAGCCGCCCGCCCGAAAGCCTTTTTTTGCACGACCGCGTCATGGCCGATCATATTCACCGCAGCGTTTTATTGAGGTCGATTTTGCCTCGGCTCAAGCAAAAAGCCGAAAGCGCGGTGCAGGACATCAAGGCTCTTTACGAACTCAAAGAAAAACTCGCCCGGCACAAAAAGCTGGTGGCGGCCGCGCGAGTCAATCTCGAAAGCCAGCAAAAAGACCTCGACCAGATGATCGCGACGCGCCAAGGGCTTTTAAAGCGCACCGAAGGCGAAAAGGCGGCACTGGCCCGCCGCCTGGCCGCCTTGGCCGCCGAGGCGCGCGATTTGAGGCAGCTCATGGAAAAAGTCGCAAAACCGCAGGTTCAAAAATCGGCGGGGCGCGGCATTTTTAGGCTCGTCTGGCCCGTGGCGGGCGCGGTTCGCAAAAGTTTCGGCGAAAAGGACGCCGATGGGGTCAGGAGCGAAGGGCTGACTTTGGCCGCGCCGTCCGGCGCGCCCGTCGTCGCCCCGTATGCGGGCAAGGTCGTTTTTGCGGGGCCGTTTCGCGGTTACGGGCAGATCATGATTTTGCAGCACGATAACGGCTACCATACGTTTTTATCCGGCTTCGGGCGCATCGACGCCGAAATGGCGCAGGAGGTCGATGCGGGCGAGCCTTTGGGCGTTCTTCCCGTTAAGGATACCGGCAAGCCCGAGCTGTATTTCGAATGGCGCAGCGGCGACAGGCCGGTCGATCCTCTCAAAGGCCTCGACAGAAAGAAATAACCTCTTGATTGACGCCTCCGCCGCCCCGTTATAGGCTTCCAAAAGACAATAGATTCGGAGGCGAAACATGGAACGGCTTAAACAGGCTCTCGAAGACCTCGACGAGGCGATTTTCGCTCTCGAAGACAAGATTACGCTCGACGCCGCCAACCGGCGCGAAACGTTGAAACGTCAAAACGAAATTTTCAAGCAAAGCCGCGTGCGAGAGGTCGAAATTCTCGCCACGACACAAAAAGTCGCCGCGCGCCTCGATCATACGATCGAACACGTCGAACGCATCCTGCAATAATCAACCGCGGAGGACTCCGTTATGGCTTTAAAGTCCGTTAAATTCCCCATCACCCTCTACAAGCGTGAATACGTCGTTAACTGCGGCTCCGGCGAAGAAGCCCGCCTGCAGCAAGTCGCCGACATGGTTCACAAGGAAATGGAAGCCGTTGCCGACAGGGTCGGCAATCCCACAGAACCCCGCCATTTGATGCTTACCTGCCTGTCTTTGGCCGATAAGCTGCTCGAAGCCCGCAGCAAGACCATGACCGACTCCATGCGGCAGGAAGATTTGTACATCGCCGCCGTTAATCATTTGCGCCAACGCGTCACCGACCTTGCGTCGATGGTTGGCCGGGCGTAAACTCTTTTCCGGAAGGTTCCTGCGCGATGCGCTAGGCACGATATCCCCGGGGCCGTAATAAACACCTCTAGGGAGCTGTCTCTGTCGTGGCCGTGGTCACGTTATATGGCGCCCACCTGCTTACGCAGGCCACGGAGGAATCAATGCCGCCGGTCGTCGCGGTGCCTTCCACTTCGCCTCTTGCAAATAGAGATGCTGCACGGTCTTGCCCAGCTTCGAGACAAAAAACGCCTTCTTCGCGCCGACATGCGCGCCAAAAAGTTTGAGAAAGCCGACGAAGCGATTGCCGAAAAACTGACCGAAGTTTTTCTGAAAAACATAATCCTTCCCGAAAAAGCCGTCGTCGCAAGTTATGCCGCCATCCGCGACGAGATCGGCACAGAATCCCTTAACGCCGCTCTGCGGGCGCGGGGACATGCGATGGCTTTGCCCGTCATTGTCGGCAAGGGACGGCCCCTTATTTTTCGCGCTTACGAAGACGGCGACGCTCTTTTGGCCAATCCTTTGGGAATATTCGAACCGACATCGGCCGCAAAATCCGCCGAGCCGGACGTTCTTCTTATTCCGATGCTGGCGTTCGATGCGGCCCGCAACAGGCTGGGCTACGGCGGCGGCTATTATGATAGAACCATCAAGGCGTTACGCGCGCGCAAGAATCTTTTCGTCATAGGCATCGCGCGCGCGGACAGGGCGATCGGGCAGGTGCCCGTCGGCTTCAACGACGTGCCTATGGATGTCATTGTCACGGAGAAGGCCGTTTTATAACATTTTTCGGCCATATTCGGAGTGAATTCTCAGGACGTCGGCTTCCTCTAACCAATGGAGAAACGCATGCTCAACAAAAAACATATCGGACTGGCGACACTCGCGCTTTCGGCGATCTTAAGCCTTCCTTCGTACGCGCAAACGGCGGCAGCCGTTCCGCCCGCATCGCCGCCCTGCCAAGGCTCCGGCCCCGGATTTTTCGGCGACGGCCGCGGCCCCGGCCCCGGCATGGGATTCCGCGCCGACTTCGATAAAATCCAGAAAGAGCAGGAAGACCTCGACATTGCCCGCGACAAGCTCCTCGACACCTGCATCGCAGCCGCCAAGGACAAAGTCGCCTCGTGCACAAAGGAACGGGACGACTTAAAAGCCCGCGCCGCCAAACTCCGCGACGACAAAAAAGCCCTGCACGACAAGATGGACGCCTTCCGTCAAAAGCGCATGGAAATGAGGCAGCAAGGGCTGGATCAAAAAACGGCTCCGGCCGCTCCGGCCAAGCCGTAATACCGGCAAAAAAAGAGGGGCGACCGGGTCTTGCCCGATTGCCCCTCTTTCTTATTTAAATCGAAGCCGCTTAAGCCGCATCGACGAGCTTAAGATTGGCTGCCGCGGTTTTACCCTTTTCGGTTGCCAAATCGTAAGAGATCTTCTGGCCTTCGCGAAGATCGCGCAAGCCCGCACGCTCGACCGCGCTGATGTGAACGAAAACGTCCGCGCCGCCGGCATCCGGTTGAATGAATCCGTAACCCTTGGTGCCGTTGAACCACTTGACTGTACCTGTCGCCATTGTCTTATATCCTTTATCTAGCTTTGGCCGGCATCACCACGACACCCGCGCCGAGTGTGCGCCGGAACCTCCGTAAGATGAACTTCGGCTTCTCCGGCAATCCCCAGCGCAAAACACGTAAACGGCCAGTCTATGCGTCAAACGCGAAGGAAATCTAAACAAACTCGCTCGCATAACTAGACAAGAACCCGCAAAAAAGCAAGAGCCAAGTGGATTGTCTCTAAATGCTCGTTCTATTATTTGTGGTATGATATTTTTCTCCT
>CAYUPD010000041.1:8473-9767 GCA_964446645.1 uncultured Rhodospirillaceae bacterium | reverse complement strand
GGCGGCGCGAAAATTTACATCAAGCGCGAAGACCTCAACCACACCGGCGCGCATAAAATCAACAACGTGATGGGGCAAGGGCTTCTGACGCGCCGCATGGGCAAAAAGCGCGTGATCGCCGAGACGGGGGCGGGCCAGCACGGGGTCGCGACGGCCACGATGGCGGCGAAGTTCGGTTTTGAGTGCGAGATATACATGGGCGAGGTCGACGTAAAGCGGCAGCGCCCTAATGTGTTCTGGATGGAGCGCCTCGGCGCGAAAGTCAACGTCGTTTCGGACGGCACGAAGGTCTTAAAGGACGCGATCAACGCGGCCTTCCGCGACTGGTCGGCCAGCATGGATACGACGCATTATGTGTTGGGCACGGCGTGCGGGCCGCATCCTTTTCCGGAGATGGTGATGTGGTTTCAGTCGATCATCGGGCAAGAAGCGCGCGCGCAGATCATGAAGGAAGAAGGACGCTTGCCCAAGCGCGTTTATGCATGCGTCGGCGGCGGGTCGAACTCGTTGGGCGTCTTTTCGGGCTTTATGAAGGATAAGGAAGTCGAGCTTGTGGGCGTCGAGGCAGGCGGCAAGGGCTTGAAATCCGGCAAGCACGCGGCGCGCCTGACGTCGAAAGAAGGCAAGATCGGCGTTGCGCAGGGGATGAAGACGATTTTCGTGCAAACCGAAGGCGGGCAGATGCACGAGACGCACTCGATCTCGGCGGGGCTGGATTACATCGGGGTTTCGCCCATTTTGGCCGATTTACGCGATCAAAAGCGCGTCCGGTTCGAGGCGGCGACGGACGCCGAAGTGGTCGAGGCCGTGCGCCTGACGATCAAGAAAGAAGGGATCATCCCGGCGTTGGAGTCGGCGCACGCGTTTGCGCAGGCGATCAAGGAAGCGCCGCGCATGAAAAAGGACGACGTGATCGTCATCAACCAGTCGGGTCGCGGCGACAAGGACATCTTTACCGTCGCGGACGCCTTAAAAGACGACGCGTGGGAAGATTTTATTATCGAGAAAGCGAGGGCGTATCGTGCTGGCAAATAAAATTCGCACACTTCGCCGTAAGAAAAAAATACTGCTGATGCCGCATCTGGTGCTGGGAGCGCCGTCGTTTGCCGAGAACCGCAAGCTGATCGCGGCGATGGTCGAAGCGGGAGCCGAGATTATCGAGATGCAAATCCCGTTTTCCGAGCCGATGTCGGATGGCCCCGTGATTTTAAAAGCGAACGACGAAGCCGTGCGGAAGGGCACGACGACGGAAAAGTGCTTCGCTTTTGCGCGCGAGGTCTGCGCAAAGCACCCC
>CAYUPD010000041.1:5698-8463 GCA_964446645.1 uncultured Rhodospirillaceae bacterium | reverse complement strand
CATGAAATGGCCTTCGCGCGCGAGGTTTGTGCCAAGTATCCGAAGACGCTTTTCATTTTTATGACGTATTACAACATACCGTTTGTGTACGGGCTAAAGGCGTTTGCCTCGAGGGCCGCGAAGGCGGGCGTTATGGGGCTTATCGTGCCGGATTTGCCGCCCGAAGAGGCCGGGGATTACTTGGCCGCATGCCAGAAGGCAAAAATCGATCCTATATTTATTTTTACGCCGACAACTCCGCCCAAAAGGCTCAAAATGCTGGGGAGGGCGAGCCGCGGCATGGTCTATTGCGTGGGGCGCAAAGGCGTGACGGGGCAAAAAACGGCGATCGACAAGACGCTCGCCGCGCTTGCGAAGAAGTACAAGCGCGCGACGAAGCTGCCGCTTGCGCTTGGTTTTGGCATTCAAAGCAAAGAAGACATCGCCGCCTTGCCCAAGGAGGTCGATATAGCAGTGCTTGGCACAAAGATACTCACGCTGCATAAAGAAAAAGGCATCGCAGCGGTTGGGAATTTTTTGAAGGCGGCAAGAACCTAAGCCCGGTTACACGCCAAATCCGCCCAAAAACATGTCGGGCAGGCCCGGAACGCAAGGGAAGTCGAGCGCGGAAGGGAAAGAGCGTTTTGTTTCTTCAAACGTGTGGTCCGAGCGGCGCACGAAAGCCAACTCCATGCAGTAGTAAATCGGCACACCGGCGATGAGAATCATGCCGGTCAAATTATTCGCATGCGCGTGAACGAGCTGGAAGTGCTTATTGATTTTGCGGAGCGCCCTCAGCATGGCGTCGCGGTATTGAGGATCGACGAAGCGCGCGATGCGGTGGAACTCGCCGACGATTTGCGAGAACTGGCAAAGGACTTCTTCCGGCATGTCGGCGAACATATCCCATTCGGCGCTTTCGATATCGGTTTTAAGAATGAGATCCGTGCGTCCTTTGTGGCCGTTTTGGGCGATAAGGTCTTCGATGGTGCAAAACGTTTTGTCGTCCGAGGGCTTGCCGGCAATGCCTGTTTTAAACCAATGGAAGTTGGGATGCTCTGCGGGCAGGCGTTTGACGGTATGATCGTAAAGGAAAATCTGGCAGCCCATGTTGGCCATATCCATATCCCAAGACACATCGTTACCGACGCCGAGAGAATAAACGATTGCGTTGTTGAGGTTGTGATCGACCATGACGTAACCGCCGTCGACGGAGCCGCCTTTGCGGATGAAAGAAGCGCCTACGGGGTCCATGACATGAAGGAGCGAGCGCATCTCGCGGGCATAAGGGACGAGCTTGGTATCCAAAACGTTCGGGACGAAACGAGAGACAATTCTCGAAATAAGACTTAAAATCTGCGTGATAGCTTCGTCTTCAAGATTGAAGGAAAGAGCCTCCCAAAGGATGGTTTCCGCCTCGTCGAATTTGAGAGCGTTGTAGAGATCGACAGAGCGCCGTGAGAGGAGTCTGACGAAGTCGCCCGAGATAGGCGGAAGGTTTTGCAAGGCTAAGGCTTTGCGAAAGGCGCATTCGGACTCGGCAAAATCGTTATTATTGAAAGATTGAGCCGCTTGGTCGTGCAAGTTGACGAGCAGAGAAACGACGGCGGTTTGTTCCTTAGGATTTGAGGCCGCCGCGCGGCGCAGTTTAGCCTCGGCCTCGACGCGAGGATTGGTTTCGAGGGAAGAAGGGTTTGAAGCGGCGGTTTGGGCCTTCAGAACGGCGTCAAGAAGGGCGGCGGCGTCCGAGAAGGCGGGTTTAAGGGAAAGAGCGTCGCGGAGGAAGCACTCGGCGGAGAAAAGGCGGGTTGAAGTTTTAAAGAAATCATCTGCGCGTTTAAAAAGAATGTTTGCAAGAGCGTCTACGGCGTCCGGGAAAAGGGGCTTAAAGAAGAGGGCCTTTCTAAGGAGGTTTTCCGCGTCAAGGAGCTTGCCTTGGCCGATGAGAGAGGCAGCATGGCGGGACAAGGCGTTGACGAGAGCGTCGACGGCGGCGGAGGAGTCTGGCTGCAAAGTAACGGCTTTTTGAAGATGAGAGAGTGCCTCGACGTGAAGATCGTGGCCGTCGGTTAGAGTGAGGCCGATTTTCAAAGCCGAATCCGCTAAAATTTTTGAGAGGGCTTGGTGGTATCCCGAGGGCAAAGGAGTGGACATGTTTTGTTCCTGAAGGGAGAGTTGTAGGGCAAGAAAGGGGATATGCCAAGCGTGATAAAGAAAAAGGGCAAAAGAGCGAAATGCATGAGAAAAGAGAGGGTCTAGAAAGAGGGGGACTGGGCGTCGGCGGAGCGGGAGCGAATCGAGAGGCAAGAGAAGCAAAAACTCGACAGGAGCGAAACATCTGGTATAAAGGCGCGCCCGGAAAAGGCAGCGAAGCGTGGATTTTGATATATTTTTGCGAAGTTTTTCTGGGGGAACGGTTTTTTTGTGCTTGCCGAAGGCGCGAAGAAACGGTTTATTTTTGGCGAGAGGAGACGTGGCCGAGAGGCTGAAGGCGGCGGTTTGCTAAACCGTTATACGATTGAAAAGTCGTATCGAGGGTTCGAATCCCTCCGTCTCCGCCAGCTCTATGTTCCGGCAAGGTCCAGAACAGTCCGTTAACGTCCTAATATTCCTAATGAATTTCAAATAAATTGGTGCTATAAAATCCGGCATGGATCGGCTGCTTCCAGTCCAAAGTGGGACATATTTTGGCCAGCCAAAAGACATTTAAGGGGAGATGCCCCACCATGCTAACCGATAAAGAATGCAAAAACGCACAACCGTCCATCAAGCCTTACAGACTCACA
>CAYUPD010000041.1:0-5647 GCA_964446645.1 uncultured Rhodospirillaceae bacterium | reverse complement strand
CGGTATTGGCGTTACAAATATAAAAGACTGGGTAAAGAACATCGTTTGGCTTTCGGCATATATCCGCAAGTCTCTCTTGCCGATGCCCGAAAGAAGCTTGCCGAGGCTAAAGCCCTTTTGGCTCAAGGCATTGATCCCGCCGAACAGAAAAGGGAACTTAAGCGCCTAGCCATTTTAAATGCCGCGACAACTTTCGAACTTATTGCCCGTGAGTGGCACGAAAACCGTAAAGACGCATGGAGCGAAGGCCATGCTCAAGATATCCTTCATCGTATGGAAGTAGATGTTTTTCCGGAAATTGGATCACGCCCTATTCGGGACATTTCTGCGCCAGAAGTATTGTTTACAATACGCAAAATTGAAAAACGTGGTGCTTTAGAACTTGCTCGGCGCGCAACCCAAGTATGTGGCCAAGTATTTCGTTACGCGATTTGTACGGGCCGTTCCGAAAGCAACCCAGCGGAGTTTTTAAAAGGCGCTCTTAAGCCAATGAAGAAGGGACACTTTGCCGCTATCGATGTTGAGGAACTTCCTGAATTTATTCGGGCTTTGAATACAAATGCGGCACGGCTCTACAAACCGACACTTCATGCCATGAAGCTACTAATGCTTACATTCGTCCGCACGAATGAGTTAATCGGGGCAAGCTGGAAAGAAATTAATCTTGAAACGGCGGAATGGATCATCCCCGCCGAACGCATGAAAATGCGCCGTCCTCATGTTGTTCCTTTATCGAGACAGGCTATTGCTATTCTTCGGGCGCAAAAGGAATTGTGCGTTTATGGAGATTGGGTTTTTCCAAACCAAGTCACGCCACGCAAACATATGAGCGATTGCACGATTATCGCCGCGATAAAACGTCTTGGCTATAAAGGGCGAATGACAGGACACGGTTTTCGCGCTTTGGCCATGTCTGCTATTAAGGAGAAGCTCGGCTACCGGCATGAGGTCGTTGATCGTCAACTTGCTCATGCTCCGGCAAATAAAGTCGATGCCGCTTATGATCGCGCAAAGTTCCTTCCGGATAGGCGCGTGATGATGCAAGAATGGGCGGACTATCTCGATAAAATCACTGAGACTGGTGAAGTCATTCCGGTTGAGTTTAGAAAGGCCTTATAGCTATGGAAAATTCAATAATAGAAGATGATAAACAAGAGGAGTTTTTTCTTTTATCTGATGCATCAAAAGCTTTATCTGAACTAGCAAAAATGAAAATCGATGAGCGATTTTTTTTGAAATTGGCGCAGAAAAACAAATTGCGACTATATTGGAGTTTGGAAAACAGGCTTGTTCGTAAGGTTGAGCCTATTTCTACTCTTAAATCCCCGCATCTTATAGCCTATCGTCTAATCAGTCCCAACAGCAGAGCATTCAAAAAACTTAAATCTGGAATGACGGTTGGGCAATTGACTTCTATGGGAGACAAATCCAAGACCTTAGTTGTCTTGGACGATCCTTATGTAACACCCAACACGTTGCCTTATTATCGCTATAAGGGAGTTTCCACAAGAACATCGACTATTAAAGGCTTTGCCGCCTTAGAATTTGATGATCAAAATTTGATAATGAAGGAATGGCTATTGTCGCAAATTACGGGCGTTCCCAAGCCAATTATTTCCTGTGATGGAGTTGTGCTTAGAAGAACTGACGGCCTTTATCAAATTGTTGAGATCGTAAATAAGCAGCTAGGCTTGCCCCTTGATTTCCCAGAGGTTGCCGAGCTGTGGATTACGGAAAGCGATTTTGATCGGATAGCAAAAACCCTTAGTGATGATCCGCTTGAGCGTGCCCCAATTCATCAAGAGCGCCGGGTCTATCTCAGAATAATTGCAGCTCTTCTTACATTGCTTTCGCGGACGACGAGAGATGACTGTCTTCGTAAAAAGATTGTGAATAAAGAGATCCTTGAGGGGCTAAAGGCCGCTCCTTATCCCATCGAAGATGATGTCATTACAGCAATAGGCAATATATTTCCTTCAGTTGCGGGCTTAAAGAAAAGCAACCTTCAAAAGAAGTTTGGTGAGGCAAAGAAGGCCTTAAAAATTATTGAAAGCTGGGAAGAAGACGAATAATTTTCTACCCCAATTGGGGTCCAGCGGTTTTAAAATCTGGTTTTATTGCAGACATGTTCAACCAAACCTGAAGGGGTTTATACATGTCTCAAACAGTCTTACGCCTTAGTGCCGTTATTGAGGTAACGGGCCTTAGCAAAAGCACTATCTACGCCTTAATTAAGCTTGGCGATTTTCCTTTACCCATAAAACTTGGTGAGCGTTCCGTCGGCTGGCTCGAAAGCGAAGTCCAGGATTGGCTCTCCGCGCGTATGGCAATGCGAGGGGGCATGAAAGGCGAGCCGCAGCCCTGCGCGTTAACGCGGGAGCGTGGGCGCAGGGTGCGGCTCGTAGGACAGTACTGAGTAACTACTGTCCTAACGAGACCAAATAATAATTAGACCAAGGATATTTTTATGGTGATGATTGATTGGGTCACGGCATCGATCCCCTTTGAATGGGACGAACCAATAAATGATGGCCGCGTTGAAAAGATAGCTTCAGATAGATCTTTAGTGTCAACCAAAGACCGTTGGTTAAGTGTCGTTGGATCTGGGGATTCGAATGTTCAAGTGTTGTCCGGCATGGATCAAATAGGGTTGAGAAAAGTTCTCCACGTTTCAGGTAATCCTTCAAAGTTTCTTCAAGGGCACAATCTTTTTGGCTCTGGAGACCTCGTTGGACTAAATGGGGCCTTCTTTTGCGAAATTGCGAAATGCCTAAATCATAAAATTTCTAATAAAGAATATTACTGTTGGACAAACGGCCAATATTCCGTTTCTAGAGTTGATATAAATGCCATGTTTTCGTGTGGTACACGTGCCGGTGTGCGAGAATTATGTCAAAACATCGAGGTTCTTCCCCATCTTGCCTTGCGCCGTATTGGCGGTGATAAAGATGGGTGTTCCACCGTCTATATTGAGCCTGCAAGAGTTCGTAAGAAAATCAATGCAAGGAGGCAGGCCCCACGTTGGGGCGCGCGCATTTACGGCAAGGCTGACGAGCTAGGGATTAGATATATTCCTTGTAATCTTGAGGAATGGGAGCGGTTAAAAGATAGATCGTGGGGCGGACGTTTGCCTGAAAATATCCCCCTTCGTGATCTTCTTTGTTTTTGGGTAGATGAAAAGGCTAGAGTCGAAAGGCAGCTAAATCGAAAATTCTTACATGAACATAACCTAAGTCGAGCTGCTAACTGGCGAGTCCCAGATCAACTGCCGGAGTATCTAGCCCAAGAACTTATTACCGAGCTGCTTAAGCAACTCCGGTATTATGATGGCGCTATTCTTGACGCGAATTTGAAAGAAAGGCTTCCAAAAAATCTTAGAATTCCCTTTGAGCTTTGGAGACACGGGGAAGATCTGCGGAGCGCATATCCTTCGACAACCCTAAAAAGGTATCGCTCTCAAATTCTTGAGACTCTTGAAATCGATATTTTAGGCAAATCAAAAGCTAGAAATGATGGAGCCATATCCGCTTCAAAGCCTTGGGATTTAATTCCTGCTCCTATTCCGGGGTTTGCCGAGGGTACTTCACTGGTGGCGCAGCCTCATTATTATTCTGTAAATCCGGACGAAATTGATATTGATCGCGATGCTCAACTCTCCTTTTTTAGCTCCTCATACTCTGAAAATGATTAATGATTAATGATTAATGGTTAACAGCCTTTTATTGAGATTTGGATTTTTGTTTAACCCGGTAATACGTTGACCTTTAAGATGGTGGTATTGCTGATTAAACTGGCTGGACGGTTATGCTTTTATGGTTGATATATAGTGTCGTTCGATTCCGTTCTTAAAGGCAAACCAAAGATCATGCAGAATTTACTTAACGACTTAATAGACCTGCTTGTGCGGGATGACCGTCTGACAGCAGAAGGGCAGCTACTCAAAAACAAGGTTGTAGAGTTGGCCCTAGCGGTGGATTCAGGCTTGATACGATTGCTAATGTCAAATGATGGCATTCGCCGTCACTTTTTTACGGATGTTGACGGGGTACTTGTATTCGACAAAATCAAGTTTCAGCAATTTGTGAGTAATAAGGCATTTTTGCCGGATAGCTATACCGCGTATAAAAACAAAATCGGTTTAACGGCAGATACACGGTATTTAACAGACAGCAAAGAAGTGGTTTTGGCTTGGCCTTACAAGGATTGTATTTTAGAAGGAGGCCAAACGAAAGAAGATGCCAAACGCGCCGAAGTTTTTTGGAACGAAACGCTTGCGCCGGATCAAATTGATAGGCTGTTGTCGCCCAAGGCTCTGTCAAAATTTAAACGCTATGAAAAAAATGGAGGACATAAAGTCTCTAGCATAAGTGCAAATGATAATCTGATCATCAAAGGCAATAATCTTTTAGCACTGCATACGCTAAAAAAAATATATCGAGGAAAGGTAAAGCTTATTTACATTGATCCGCCGTTTAACACGGATAATGTTGACGATAGCTTCCAGTATAATGACCGCTTTAATCATTCAACATGGCTAACCTTTATAAGAAATCGTTTGGAAATTGCAAAAGACCTATTGCGTCCTGATGGTGCTATCTTCGTTCATCTGGATCATGCAGAGGCTCCTTACTGTAAAGTAATTATGGATGAAGTGTTTGGCCGAGAAAATTGGGTAAACACTTTTTGCGTTACGACAAATGATCCCTCGGGTTTTAAGGCAACTGGAAAATCTATTTTCTCGACTGCAAACCAATTGTTTTTTTATGCGAAAGACAAGGCGTCATTAGGGATTAAGAAACAATACATCGAAAATGAGTATGATGCGAATTACAACCAAGTTTTAAATGATAGAAACGCGCCGATAAATGAATGGTCTTTTTCTCCTATTACACAGGTCGTTGCAAAGGAGTTGGGTTTTGACTCACCTAAAACTGCACGAAAAGAGCTTGGCGACACCTTTGATGTTAAAATTGCTGAGTACGCATTTGACAATAGCAACAGGGTGTTTCGTACCGCCGCAATTCAAGGCGGCGCACGAAAGAAGCGTTTGGCTACAATTGAACAATCCGCAAAAAATAAAGGGGTCGTATTTTTACACCCCGATGATGACATAAAGGATTTTTATATCCTTAATGGAGAAGGCATAGTTTTTTACGAAAGTCGTATTGTTGAAATTGATGGGGCGCGTATAGCGGGTCAATTGCTTACAGACGTTTGGACGGACATAAAAGTTACGGGTATTGCTGGTGAAGGGGGAGTGGTATTCAAAAAAGGTAAAAAGCCAGAGCGATTACTTAAAAGAATTATTGAGATGGTAACTGAAAAAAATGACATTGTTTTAGACTTTCAGCTAGGAAGCGGTACAACAGCTGCTGTCGCGCATAAATTAGGACGGCATTATATCGGTATTGAACAGATGGATTATATAGAGAGTTTAGCTGTTGCACGGCTTCAGAATGTTATCAGTGGCGATCCAACTGGCATCTCTCAGGCCATTCACTGGGAAGGCGGTGGTTCCTTCGTTTATTGTGAATTGTCATCGGCTAATCAAGGCTTTGTTGATCGAATACAAAAAGCACGCGACAACAAAGCGCTACAGGAAATTTGGCAGGAAATGCAGGAAACGGCTTTTCTGAGTTACAGGATT
>CAYUPD010000040.1:6077-9809 GCA_964446645.1 uncultured Rhodospirillaceae bacterium | reverse complement strand
AAGCACTTGTCCACCGGCAAAAAGGTCAATGCCGCCACGGACGATGCGACGGCGTATTTCGCGTCGAAAGGCTTCCTCAACACCGCCAACAACCTCGACACGGTGAAGAGCAACCTGTCGACGGCGCTTGAATCGGTGAACTCTTACACTCAATCGATCGATAGCGTCTCTGATGTCATCGCCCAGCTCAAAGGTCTCGTGACCCAAGCGCTCGGCACAACTGATACGTTAACGCGCGCGGGCCTCGCCTCGCAGTTCAACTCGTTGACCACTCAGTTGGATACCCTCGTTAACGACGCAACCTTCAACGGTACCAACCTCTTGAACAGCACGTCGTCAACGCTGGTCGTCTACTTCAACGCGGATAACACCACCTCTCTGACGATCAACGGCGTGAACATCACGTCCGCCGGTCTGTTGGGTTCGGGTAACTCCGCGTCGAATTCTTGGGCCAACAACACCGACATCCAATCATCCCAATCGTTCCTGTTGACTGCTTTGACAACTCTGACGACGGATGCTTCAAGTTTCGGTGGTAACGCTACGTTGATTCAGACTCGGCAAACTTTCACCGAAAACCTGATCACGTCGCTGCAAAACGCCTCGAACTCGCTGACGGCCGCCGATACGAACGAAGAGGGCGCTAACTTGCAAGCTCTGCAAGCTCAAGCCCAACTCGGTATCGTGTCGTTGGGAGTTTCGGGAACGCTCGCAAGCGCGATCTTGAAGATCTTGTAATCGCTACGAAAGGGGCGGGCTCTCACGGGCCCGCTCTTTTCTCTTCTTTCTTACACTGCTATTTTTCTCGAAGGAGTCGGGAACATGCCATTGAAAATTCGCGTCAAGCCAGAAGGCAAAATTTTCGCCGGAGGCGCCGTTCTTAAAAACGTCGGAAATCGTCCCGCAGACTTGCTCGTCCTCTCGGACAGCCCCGTCTTGCGCGAAGGCTATATGATGAATATGGACCGCCGCGACGAATCGGACATCTCGAACGTCTACTTTCTCTTGCAGGTCATCTATCTCTTTAAGGGCAAGGACAAGCCCATGGACGGCCTTGTCATCGAAACCGTCAAAAGTTTCGGCAAGCTTTATCCCGATTATCAGGCCGAAGTGGATAAGATTATTGCTCACCTCGAAGCACGCGAAAGTTTCAAAGCATTGAGGGTTGCACACGCGCTCCTCTCGCAGTATGAAAAAAGCGCTCATTGCACGCCACCGAATTCAACTCCCTCACTTCCATCGGCTAATCCGGAGACAGTTGATGCCGCATAATCCGTACGAAAAAGTCAGTATTTACGGGAAGAATCAAAAGGTTCAGACTGTGCCCGCGGACAATACCCGCGAGACGGATGCGCGCGCCTTGCTCTCGTGCGCCAATAAGCTCTTTGAGGCCAAAGAACTCCTCGGCAACAACGTCAAGTCCAAGAAATATTTGAAAATCTATGGCGACGCCATTCGCAAGAATCAGCGCCTGTGGACTCTCTTTCAGGTCGCCGTCACGGACCCGGACAATCCTTTGCCGGATTCGCTCAAGGTCAATATCCTGAACCTAGGGCGATATGTCGATAAAACGAGTTTCAGCGCCGTCAGCAAGTATGCTCCGGACCAGATCGACAGCCTCGTCAATATCAACAGGATTATCGCTGCCGGACTTAGCAAGCAGCCGCCGAAAGAGCAGGGTGCCGCCGCTCCCCAGTCCGCCGGACGCGACGCCCTTACGTCCTTGATGACGTCGGCCTGATCTCGTTTAGATAAAGACAAAATTGTCCACCTGAGCCCGCACGTTGCATGCATTGATGTGTGTTTGGTTGCCATACTTCGCCTTTCCTCGGGTGGGTGCTCCGGCGGGATAGGAAGCGGGATAGGAAATGGGGAAATAGGCCTGTTTCTATTGATCTATTTATATCTCATGTTTCTAAGGATTGTCGCATAAGATATATTATGTTAAATTATGGATTGAGGAAGGCAGGGCGGTAAAGTAGTCGATGGGTAAAGCAATCGATGCAGGCAAGGTTGATGGTCGAGGTCGATGTTAAGAGCCGGAGGTCTTATATAAGGGTACAAGGCTCGTCGCAGCGCTTCCTTAGGCCGTCTGTCTTCTTTGGTCTTCACCCACCACACAGAAGCATATCGTTCGGACGATGCAGCTCCTTGCCTTATCGGCAGCACCCCCGATGCTCCTTTTTCCTTTTGCCCCTTCAGCACTCTATCACGAGGCCGTCGTATGCCGGTTGTACGCCTTTCGGCAAGATGCGGCTCAAAGCGTCGTAGTCCGCCGTATGGTTCATGTGCGTCAGAAACGTCCGCTCGGGCTTGATCGTCCCGACCCAACGGACCGCGTCGCTCACGTTAAAATGCGTCGGATGCGTTTTCTCGCGCACGCAATCGAGAATCCACGTCTTGACGCCGCTCAGCGCCTTAACCGCCGATTCGTCGAAATCGTTGACGTCCGTCGAATACGCGAAATCCCCAAAGCGAAAACCTAGCGACTTGATGCTCCCGTGTTTTTGCTCAAACGGCACAATCTCAATCGAGCCGACTTTGAACAGCCCCGAAATCTCATGCGCCGCGACAACCGGCTTATAAAAACCGTCCTTGCCGCCGTAAAAAATGTAGCCAAAACGGCTAGTTAGCTGCCTCAAGGTCGCAGATTCCGCGTACAAATCGACCGATTTTTGCATCATGTACGAGACTCCGCGCAACTCGTCGATGCCGTGGCAATGGTCGGCGTGCGCGTGCGTATACAAGACCGCGTCGAGCTTTTTCGTTCCGCTGGCCAAAAGCTGCTGCCTCATGTCCGGCGACGTATCGACGAGAACGGTCGTATCGCCCTCTTCGATCAAGATCGACGCTCTCGTTCTCCTGTTGCGCGGATTGTCCGGATTGCAATCTCCCCAGCGCCCTCCGATCAACGGGACTCCGCCCGACGATCCGCATCCCAAGACCATAACTTTCATGCCAGCTCCTCCGGCGGGCACTTTCGGAACAATCTGAAGAAATTGACCGTCGTTTGCCGCGCCATCTCGTTAAATCCCAATCCCTTGACCTCGGCCAGCACTTCGGCCGTCCTGACCACATAGGCCGGTTCGCATATCTTGCCGCGATGCGGCTCGGGCGCCAGAAACGGCGAATCCGTCTCCACCAGCAGCCTCTCGAACGGTATATCGCGCGCAATCTCGCGTAAACCGCCTGATTTTTTGAACGTCAGAATGCCCGAAAACGACACGTAAAGCCCCAGTTTAAGCCCCTCTTCGGCCAACATGCGCTTCGAGCTGAAGCAATGTAATACGCCGCATGTGCAGTTTTCTTCCTTCAAAATGCGCACCGTGTCTTCTTCGGCGTCGCGGCTGTGGACGATCACCGGAACGTTCGCCTGCTGCCCCGCACGGATGTGAATCCGGAATTTCTTTTGCTGCTCGTCGCGCGGCGACCGATCGTAAAAATAATCGAGCCCCGTTTCGCCGATCGCGATCGCTTTGGGATGCGCCGCAAGCTTGGCCAATTCGTCCGCCGTTATATCCTCGCCAGGCTCGCTCACATGGTGCGGATGGACGCCAAGGCTGAAAAACACATCTTTGTAGCCTTCTGCCGTCGCCTTCAATGCGTCAAACTCTCGCCGACGCGTGCATACGTCGAGAAAACGCCCTACCCCCGCCTCGCGCGCGCGCGCAACGACTTCGTCGCGGTTCTTGGCAAGCGCCGGAAAATCCAGATGGCAATGACTATCGATAA
>CAYUPD010000040.1:3536-6067 GCA_964446645.1 uncultured Rhodospirillaceae bacterium | reverse complement strand
GCATCGGCCAAAGTCATAACAAATTCGGGCCGTTCGTTCTACCCGTTTGTGCGAGCCCGACCGGTTGGCTTCGAACAACCGGGGTTTTTGTTCGGGCGGACGGCTAATGAATGCTTTTTTATCGCGGCGATTTTGCCTTTAATCTTTCTTGCGACCTGAATCGCGTTGGGTCCCGCTATCTCAGGAAGCACTTCTTCGTAATAAGCGACGGCCTTCTCTTCGCCCAACGAATCCACAAGGACGTAGAGTTCCTTGAATAACATTTCATCCAACGCTTTATTCGAACGCGCACAGCAGGCCATAAGCAGATAAAGGCTTGGTTGCAGACTTTCTTCGTATTTCTTAATTTCTTCCACAAGACGCGCGGGGCTTTCTTTTCCGCGTTCGCTGTTCGGACGTGTATCGTTTATCATATCAATAAACAGCAGCAGTCTTTCGGGTTTTTCGTTCTCAAATTGAGGAACGTCCGCGATGATATCGTAGATCTTTTGATCGATCAGACGTGCCGTTTCGCGAGTCATGCCAAAACTGAAAACCTTTTCGATCATCAGGCAGGCGCTCATATATTTATAAGGCGTCAGGCCCAGCGTTTCCATTTGCTTCAGGGAAGCTTCAGGCCCGTCTTTAATAACCGCATCCATATAATAACTCGCTTTCTCGCATCCATTTATACGATGTCGCAATTTACATGCGCGCACGCCTCTGTCGAAGCGAGAAAAATACTTTCGCGCCCGCGAAAACGGCGGCGGCCTCTATATTTTAACGATTAAACGGAACCGGCCGCCAGCTTGACCCTAAGGCCATCGAGGTCTTTCGTAAACACGATCTGGCACGCAAGCCTCGAGTCCGCCGTCACGTCGAACGCACCGTCCAGCATGCCGATCTCTTCCTCGCTCGGCTCCGGCAACTTGGCCTTCCACGCCGGATCGACGTAGACGTGGCACGTCGCGCACGCGCAACTGCCGCCACACTGCGCCAAAATGGGTATCCCGCCTTCGCGGATAATCTCCATCACCGTCCAGTCCTCGGTCGCTTCGAGTTCGTGCTCTTTGCCTTGCATATCCGTCAGATAAATTTTCATATTCTTCTTTCCGCTTATCGTGATTTCCCTATGTTACGACGCCTTTTTCTCGACGCCAAGCTTTCCTTGTATGTCGCTCGAAGACGTTGTGTATTGGAATCTGTACCTTTTATCCGGGTTGACGTACGTGAACGCCTTCCTCGCCATCAGGGCCGCCTCGTGAAACGCCGATAAAATCAGCTTCATTTTGCCCGGATAGCTGTTGATGTCGCCGATCGCGAATATCCCCGGCTCGCTCGTTTCGAAATCCGCCGTGTTGACCGGAATCAGGTTGTCCTGCAACGCCAATCCGAAGTTCGCCACGGGGCCTAATTTCATCGTCAGGCCGTAAAACGCCAGAACCGTATCGCACGGCACTTCCGTCGCGTTCTTGGCGTCGTCGACCAACGTCAGGCTCTTCACCTGCCCGTCTGCGCCTGAAATCCCCGTTATGTTGGCGATCTTGAGATCCATCTTGCCCGCCTCGACCAACGCGCGCATCTTGCCGACGCTGTCGGGCGACGCGCGGAACTCGCTCCGCCGGTGAATGAGCGTAATCCTCTTCGCAAGAGGATGCAGATTAAGCGCCCAATCCAGCGCCGAGTCCCCTCCCCCCGCAACGACGAGATTCTTGCCGCTGAAAATCTCTTTCTTGCGCACGGCGTAAAACACCGACTTGCCTTCGTACGCCTCGATCCCCTGTATCGGCGGACGCTTGGGCGTAAAACTGCCTCCGCCCGCCGCGACGACCACGACTTTCGCCTCGATGACGGTTCCGGCGTCCGTCGTCACGCGCCACTTGCCGTCCCCGAGCTTCTCGAGATTCTCGGCCATCTGCCCAAAATGAAACACCGGTTTGAACGGCTCGATCTGCTTCATCAGGTTTTGGGTCAGCTCGGCTCCCGTGCAGACCGGCACGGCCGGAATGTCGTATATCGGCTTCTCGGGATACAATTCGGCGCACTGGCCGCCCGGTTTGTCGAGAATATCGATCACATGGCATTTGACGTCGTTAATGCCGAGTTCGAACACCGCAAAAAGGCCCGCAGGCCCCGCGCCGATAATAATCGCATCCGTTTGAATCGTCTCTGTTTCCGTCATTCCTTATCTTTCCATCTATTTTGCGAAATGCGTCTTTAGCCGAACATGAGCGCCCCTTCAAGCCCCCGTATATTGCGCCTTGCGCTTGCCGACGTAGGCTTTCATGCCTTCTCTAAAGTCGAACGTGCGCGCTATTCCGTTCCACGCCGAGGCTTCTTGCGACAGTTGCGCGTTCAAATCCTGCTCGAAGGCCTTGTTTAAGAGCCTCTTCGTCGCTCCCAATATCCTCGTCGGCCCCGCCGCCAGCTTCTCGGCCACGGCAAAAGATTCGGCCTCAAGCGCGTCGTTTGCAACCGCGCGCGTAATCAGCCGCCACTTCTCGGCCTTCTCGGCGTCGATGTCATCGCCCAACAACGCCATCTCGTTGGTG
>CAYUPD010000040.1:0-3526 GCA_964446645.1 uncultured Rhodospirillaceae bacterium | reverse complement strand
CCGATCTTGCGCGGCAGAAAAAACGTCGCGCCGCCGTCCGGAACCATCGCGTACTGCGTGCTGCCGATGTTAAAAACCGACCGCTTGGACGCTAACACGATATCGCCGGCAAGCATGAAACTCAGCCCCGCTCCCGATACGCGCCCGTCAATCGCCGCGATCACCGGCCTTTCCATCGCCAACAATTCGCGCACGCAGGCGTAGAAAAACTGAACCCGGTGCGATATCTGCTCTTGCACGGCGTTGATGTCGCCCGTAAAGCCCGCCATGTCGTGCCCATCCATGAAAACGTTTCCCGCGCCGCGTATAAGCAGCGCGCGCAACGCCCGGTCCTCGTTGATCGATTTCAGCTTGAGGGCCAGCTCTTTCGCCATCGCCGTCGTCAGCGCATTCCCTTTTTGAGGACGGTTGAACGTCACTATAAAAACGCTTCCGCGCGTTTCGAACAGAATTTCGGGTTCCATGGTCCTTTTCTCTTTCTCAGTTGCCTATATTGTGTAGCCTATCCTCTGTACAGCGGCAAAAGAAAACCGGCGGGTTTGCGCTCTTCTTTGCGAAAATTATTATTGAAATTCAGCGCGTTGCGGGAGCCGCTCGGGAGCGGGCCTGGTTTCTATTTAAGCGAAAGTTAATCGTATGATGGTAGCTTATCTTTAAGTGGTTCTTTTAGCGATTTTTTTTGAGCTCTTATTATGACTGAACCGGAATCGTTATTTAAAACCAGTTTATTGAACAACGAGGCTGCGGCTACATCGACCGACGGGATCATATCCTATTTTGGCGAGGTGACCCCTTCGTTTAAAGAATCCCTGAAGACAGGATATGCCCACCTTCCGTGGCCGCAAAAAGAAGTGCTTAAAGCCTCGAATTTCGAAATATATGCCGGTGGCGTGCAAACCGATGTCCCTCTTCGCGCCGGAGTCGGAGCCACTGCTGCGTCCGATGTTTTCGGTCGCACTCTTTTAAATAATAAAAATGCAGAGTACTGGCAGTTCTTCAATAAAGCGACGATTGCCGAAAAGGTCGTTCCGACGGCCATAACGGATATTGCACAGCAAGGCGGCGCCTCTTCCATTATCGGCTCGATTCCGAACGGAGGAACGACGGCCGTTCCGGAAGGAGTATCGGGCTATTCCGTCCTTCATGAGTCTTCCCACGGCATCGATAACGTCGTCAGAAAAATGACCGGAAAAGGCATTAGCGAATCCGACGATTTTGCCAAAGCTTTCCATACCGATCTGACAAATCTCGGCGGATATAACGGGGCGGCCGAAAAAGGATTTCTTTATTACGCAAATCCCTTAGACGAACTTAGCGGAAAAAAAGAATTATATGCCGAACTTTCGGCTCTCAAATACGCCAATGGCGCCAATAACGACGCTTTTTCGCAAAGCGGGGCAAATACCGCCGCGTACGTTTCGAAAACCAACGACGGGTTCGAGGACGCTTACGCCAAAGATTTCGATGCCATCAAAAAATCCGGCGGCGAGTATAAATTCGATCTGTTCCACCCCAATATGAAGAACTTTATCGAGCAAATTCACGAACCGAGCCCCGCCTCTTCCGTTAAAACGGGCGAGTCCTTGATCGAAAATGCTCTGCCTTTGCCCGAAGCGGCGCACGCCCCCAACCTCCAAGGGCTGAAAAATGTCGCTTCCTCGTCGAAAAGCACGGCGTCTGCGTTGGAAAATGCCGGAAAACTTGGCATCGCCGAAGATGCCGGAAAGCTCGCTCTTAAAGCCGCGCCTTCGCTTGAAAAAGCGGCGCCAAAGTTAATCAGGGCGGGAAGCGAAAGCATTCCCATCGTCGGCGCCGCCGTCGCCGGAGGATTTGCCGCATGGGAAATCGGCGGTACGGCCTATGGCGCGATGAACGGCCAGAACACCTGGGGTAAAGTCGGAACGACCGCCGCCGCTAATGCAGCCGAAATCGGCGGAGGCGTTTTGGGTTTCGGCGCAGGACAAGCTGCGCGCCAAGGCGTCGTCGAGGCTTCGAAAGCGGCTTTCGGCGAAAGTAACGCTCCCGCAGATTCCGCCGTCGTCTCGATAGGAAAAGACGTGTACTCGGCTCTCTCCACAACGGACTCTTCTGCCGTTGAATCGACGTCCACGACAGGCGCAGCACGCGCCAATTTGAAAGTCGAACAGAGCGATTGTTCTATCGCGCCCGCAACAAATACGACGAAAATGGAATTGCCTAAATCCGTTGTGTCGGCAACCTCCGCCAACAACGCCTCGCATTTCCCGCAAATGACGCTCAAAATATAAAAATGCCAAAAAAAGGGGCCGTCAGGCCCCTTCTCTTTAGCCGCGCGCGTTCTCAAAAATCCTGCGATTAACTATAAATTTTTTGCTTTGTCGTTTTGCGACGAACGCATTAATCTCGGTGTCATTTCTTGCATGAATTACGAAACGGATTTTTTTATGAGAAGATTTGCCAAAATTGCAAGCGAGCTCAAAACGCGCACCTATGCAGGGACTTCCGTCGAGGCCGAAGCCCTGCGCGAGCTTCTGGCAGAAGCCGTCAATTGGACCCGAGCCGCAGAAAATGCGGATGCGACGATAACAGAACTGGCGAACGCCGTGGATACGTTCGAGCTGTTCGCAAAATACAAAATCTTCGAAGACCCCTCGTATAAAACTCTTCGCAACGATCTTCAGGACATCGCGCGGAAAGAAAGGGAAACCTTGCGCTTTATCCACGAGATGCTGGATGACGTTCTCGATCTTTCGATAGCTTTCGAAAAAACGGGCCGCGACCGATTAAAGCTTCTCGACGCGGCCGAAAAAGCGCGCGCGTGGTTTGTAAAAGACGCCGAGCGGATAAATAATATTTCCGTTTCTTACGTCAAGGAATGCGACGCTATTCTTGCAAATTCCGAATTGTTCGAAGCGCGCCTGACCGAGATCAGGACAACGGAGGACAACACGCCTATGCCGGGAATGACTGACGGGCTGAGCCAACGGGCGATCTCGGAAGGCTTCCTCATAAAAGGGCGCGAATTGTGCCTCGATCATCTCCCCCATGTGCTCGTCATGCTCGGACTTTCGAAAAAACCTCTTTCCTCCCGCGTGGCGGATGTTGTCACGCAGTCGCCGGGACTCGTCCGGTCGTTATATGGAGATTTGAAATCGTTGTTCGTCGAGCCCCCTCATCCGCAGAAAAAGATCGGGGACATCCTGGATATCCTCAAGGAACGCGCCAAATCCGGAAAATCCTCTCAAAACGACGCCTTGAACGACCTTATCGCCAAAGTTACCGAGTGGAGAGACATCAACACCGATTTCCTTCCGGCCGCGGCAAAACTTGCGATGTCCATGTGCATTTTCTCCTTAGTCTCAAAAATCGGCGCTTTTAACGAACCTCCGTACGAAACCTATCACGACGCCTTATCGGAAGCCTTCGGCAAAAGGGGAAACGAAATAGACGTTCTTCGCGAAGACCTGAACGCTATTCTCGAACTTTCGACGGCTTTCGAGACGACGGGCAAGGGAGGCGAAAAACTGCTTCAAAAAACGCAAAAATG
>CAYUPD010000039.1:0-9822 GCA_964446645.1 uncultured Rhodospirillaceae bacterium | reverse complement strand
GCCGACATGACAAAAGCGATCAACGACGCCGCCAAGGCCGACTGGCGCCTGACGGGTTTCGGACGCTCGCAAGATCAGACCGGGCTGGAGCGCTGGAGCGTTTCGTTTGAGGCGCGGCTACCCGAAACGGCGCTCAACGGATTAAGAGACGCGGTCAAGAAAGCCAGCAAGGCGGGAATGCAAATCTCGGTGGGAGGAATAGATTTCTCGCCGTCGAACGAAGAGATGGAAGCCGCCCGCGCGGCCCTGCGCGCAAAGATTGTCAAAGGAGCGGGAGAACAGCTCGCGGCGTTAAACGCGGCATTGCCGGGACGAAATTACCGCATATCCCAAATTGCCTTTGAGACGGATACGCCGGCACCGGCACCTATCGCCATGTTCCGCGCCAACAAGCGAATGATGATGGACGGAGCGGCGATGGGGGCTCCGGCGATTGCCGAAGCGGAATCCGCGCAGGACGTCTCGCAAAAGCTCGTCATAAGCGCGCACGTGACCTTTGCAGCACTGCCGCCGGCCGTAAAATAAGTTCCGAAAGGCCTCAAGGCCACTCCCTTGCGGAAGCAGGGCGATCGGTGCTATGCCGTTTAGCCCTTTAATTTTGCGGATAAAGCCATGTTTTTACGCCCGATAAAATTCTTTCCCGAAAAGACGACCATCGACTTTGTCTCCAAGCGCTGGTGGGCGTTCGGCGTAACAATATTCCTCGTCGTTGTGACGATTGCGATGCTGTTCGTCAAAGGGCTTAACTTCGGGATCGACTTTAAAGGAGGCATTCTGGTCGAGGCAAAAGCGCCACAAGCCGTCGATATCGGCGCGCTTCGGAGCGACCTCGGAGCTCTTAATCTTGGCGAGATCGAACTGCAGCAATTCGGGACGCCATACGATGTTCTGATCCGCATTCAACGGCAAGAGGGCGACGAAACCGCCCAGATGAAGGCCGTCGAAGCGGTGCGCGATAAACTGGGGGCCTCGTACGAGTATCGCCGCGTCGAAGTTGTCGGCCCGACCGTGGGCAAAGAGCTGCTTCGCGCGGGCATCATAGCGACGGTGCTGGCGGTACTGGCGATTGCGATATACGTCGGCTTCCGGTTTGAGTGGCAATTCGGCGTTGCGGCTCTTGTAGCGACATTTCACGACGTCTTTACGACGGTCGGGCTTTATGCCGTGCTGCAATTAGATTTTAATTTAACGGCCGTTGCCGCGCTTTTGACTCTGGCGGGCTATTCGATCAACGATACCGTCGTCGTTTTCGACCGCATCCGCGAAATGTTGCGCAAGCAAAAATCGAACGATCTCGGCGCCATCATCAACGCCGCTGTCAACGATACGCTGTCGCGGACGATCATGACGGGCGGCACGACTCTTATCGCGCTGTTGCCGCTGCTGTTTATCGGCGGGCCGACCTTGCTCAACTTCTCGGCCGCATTGACGTGGGGTATCCTTGTCGGCACCTATTCGTCGATATACGTCGCTGCCGCCCTGCTTTTATATATGCCGCCCCTGCGCCGGATCGAAGCGGCCAAAAAGCCCGAAGCGTAGAGACTTTAAACGATGTCGATGGCCGTTTCGGAATAAGCCAGCGCCGCCTCGTCGCCCGGCGCGATGCCCGCGATGCGTTGAGCGATGACTTCGACGACGGAGGCGCCCTGAAAATGATCCGGCTTTGTCGCGGGATCCGGAATATAAAGAAGAGCCTTATAGTTCTTCCCGAGGAATCCGACCTCGGCAGCGCTTAAGAAAAAGTTTTCAGGCGGAAAAACGTCCGTCCACTTCACTTGCGGAAAACAGAATTCCGGTTTTGCAATCGCGATTTTTTTTGGCGCGACGGAAAGGTTTAGCGTGCCATAGACGAAATCGCCCCCGAAAAATGCGTCGAGGTCGAGGCCCCCTTGTTTAAAGAAGGGCGCTTGCATGCGGATTGTTCCGAGAGGGAATCTCGGATCGTCCACAGATTGGCCGGAGGCGACGCCATGCCCCGAGCGAAGCACGGTTTTAACGATGTTCATTATGCCCTCTTTAAAGATGAGGGCCACTATACGCTAAAGAAGTTGCGTCGCGCACGCCCGAAGTTTGGAAGTTGCGAATTCCGTCCGGCACGAAAGCTTTTTCGCCCGCATCGCAATACGCTCCGATGTCGCCGAGAAGGCCGTATAGTCTGTCTATTTCGGCGTATTTATGAGGAAAATCTTTTTTCAAAATAACATCCACGATGCCGCGAACGTCCCGGATATTGCCGCCGACGTCGATGCAAACGGCAGCGCGGGCCGCTCCCTCTTTAACGAGTTTTGTCGCCGTCCACATCATCGGATAATCCGAGTTTCTGGAATCTCCCGAAACGACGATCACGGAATTTTTGTTGATGATCCCGTATTCCGTAAGGAGTTTTCGGGCCGTATAGCCCTTCGTCACGCCATCGAGCTTAAAGTCGATGTAAAACTGGGTCTGCACGCGGCCATCGACCGCGACCTGATTGCTTTTTCCCGAATAATGGATGCGTGAAGAAACGGGCTTCCCTAGGCCGTTTCGCAACAGCCTGACGCGTTCATAGAAGTCCTGCACCACGCCCGACCGTTCCGCGCCCTCCATCTGGACGACCGCCGCGCCGCAACCGATATCACGCATTTCGGTTATTATGGATAAACAGTCTCCGCGTCCGCAATATTCGTTTTCAAGGGCCGAAAGAATGGATGAAATGCCGTCCATGCAGGCTTTCTTGAGCTGCGGCTTATCCGCATATGTCGGAATTGAAATATATTCGGATGCCGAATTCGGATCGGCAATATTCATTCGCCAAATATGGCCGGAACATGCGCCTAAAGAAAGATTCCGGATAAGACCGAATTTTTTGACGCAATCGGGACGTTGCAAATCGCCGAGAAGAGATTTTTGGCTTCCCCCGGATAAAACGACGACATGCCCGATGCTTGGCGCAAATTCGTACAGGAATCTGTAATGCCGGGCCTTAAGATGGGTATCGTCATAATTTTTCGGATTGGCCTTGGGAGCCAACGTTAGGTGATAGTCGGTTATCCAAACGAGGTCTTCGCGCGAGACGCCCTTGAGCTTTCTTTTCAAACGACCCGACTGTTCCACCGAAAGGCCCTGAAACATATACAGTCCTTAAAAAACAGATTGCTGCAAAAGATCTCAAAAATTCGAGATTCGGCTTGTCCAGTCATGTTTTACAGGTTTTTCGGCGAAAGAACAAACGGTTTTGGCGTGAAAAGCTTTTGTAATTACAGTGAATTTTCACTCAGAAAGTAAATATCGAGCCTGTCGTCCGCAAAATCGGTTTTGGATTTTCGGCACGACTGTATTTTGACGATATGTCTTTCGTTTCCGAAGGTCTGACAAACGCCAAAACGGCTTTAATCCATTGGAATTATTAACTAAAATATTATTTTAACCAATCTATGGTATAGGGGTTTCATATTTTGGAACCTTATATTGAGAAAACGCATGGTTGGTCAGGCCGATATATTGCAGCTCATTGTTCGCCGGATGCTCGATAAAGAAGAGCCGGGCGGATTTTCGGACGGGAAAAAGATCGTTCTCGCGATTGAAGGCGGCGGATTGAGTTCTGCCATTGCCGCAGGATGTGCCTCGGCCATTCAGGCTACGGATCGTTTTGCAAATCTGGTCATGGAATGCGACGGCGACTTCAAAGCCGCGAAACAGCAGCTTGAAAAAGAACTCAACGACAATTGTAACGTCGAGCAACGGCAAACAAAACCGCTTTCCTGCTTTGATGCGATGTATGGCACGTCTGCCGGAGCGCCGACTGCGCTTTATCTCACGACGAAGCAAGGAATCTCCGGCACGACCGTATATTATGAAAATCTAACGAACACTTTCTTTCTGGACGTTAAGAGGATGTTCCCTTATGTCGCCGCCGACATTCTCAGCCGCGGCCGCGCTCACGAGGCGAAGCCCCTCATGGACCTCGACCGGATGATCGACGTGATTAACGGTACGCTTGACCCCGAGAAAAAACTGAACGTCGCGCTGCTTCGGCAAAGCAAAACGCCCATCCGGTTTGCCGTAACGAACCTCGACACCATGACGCGAGAGCTCATCGACCCTTGTGCCGGAACGGATGAGGATCTCTACGCCAACATAAAAACAGCCTGCCTGATTCCCGGCGTCGCCGGAAAACCCATAACGAACCATCCACGCCGCGTCGATGCGATGACGACCCCGATCGACCTCATTCCGCCCGATGAAGCCGATTGCATCGTGGTTTTAAGTTCGCGCCCTCTGGACAGCGATTTGCGGAGCACACGTCAAGGAATGGTCAAAATCATGGACGACTTCGTTTCGCAGCTTTCGCGCCTTGCGATGAAAGACGCCGACGAAGCCGCAAGGTATCTGGCTTTCGATAAGAAAAGGAGTTTTTCGAGCGCCCTTCACATTATAAAAAGCCAGAAGCAAAAGGACCGTTACGTCTACTTCGGCCTGCCAAAGGGGGCCGCTCCCATTTCGAACTCCTGCATGAGCGCGGAGATTTTAAGGAACGCCTCAATATCGGGCTATTTGAACACGCTTGAGGCTTTTCGCGCCCCGCTTATCGAAGAGCTGCGCCAAAGAGGCATCGCCGTCAAAAACGAAAATATCGCGTTCGCCCCGCCCGCCCGCTGGCGCGCCGCCGAACCGGAAAACCGCCGTTTCGACCTTCGGGACAAGCTGTCCGGGCTGAAACAAAGGATCAATCCGGCCCGCATCCTGCGCCGATAAGTTGGACTTCTTCAGCCTCCGCGCTATAATTCGCGGATGTCTTTCTTTCCTTCCCAAAACGCGAACGGCGACGATACAGGGTCCGAAACGCTGGCGCCCCCTCAGGGAAGCATCGCGGTCAAAACGCGCCCCGAGACGAAAAAGCCGTCTATGTACAAGGTCTATCTCCTTAACGACGACTACACGCCGATGGATTTCGTCATCCAGATTCTCGAAGTCTTCTTCAATAAGGCGCACGAAGACGCGACGGCGATCATGCTGCAAGTCCACAACACAGGGGCGGGTCTCTGCGGAGTCTATACGTTTGAGATTGCCGAAACGAAAGTTACGCAAGTGATGGCGGCGGCGCGCCAAGCGCAACATCCTCTGCAATGCACGATGGAAAAAGAATAAACGCTGTCAGCGCACGCGCGTAACAACGATCTTTTTACCCTTCAGGCTCAATGTCGCGTCTCCGCGCTTAACCGCAAGAGCGAGATCGCCGAAGAGTTCGCGCCGCCAACCGCGCAAGACGGGAATATCCGCCGTATCGTCCACCAAAAGGTCTTCGATGTCGTCGGTTGTCGCAATCAACTTGGCCGCCACGCCGCGTTCTTCGCCGACGTGCTTTAAAAGAACCTTCAGCAGCTCGACCGAAGGGCCGAGTCCTCCCGGCAAAACGCGGCGCTCTTCGCCTTTCGGGCATTGCTCAACAGGCGTTTTGAGGGCGCGCTCGACGGCTTTCAGCACTTCAGCGCCCTGCCTCCCTTCGGCGAAGTTTCCGTTAAGGCCGCGAATGCGGGCCAATTCTTCAGCCGAGCGCGGCGTGTGATGGGCAATCTCCAGCAAGGCCTCGTCGCGCAAAATGCGGCTTCGAGGAACGTTCACGCGCTGGGCTTCCGTTTCGCGCCAAGCCGCCAGTTCCCGAACCAGCGCGCACAGCCGGGGCTTATCGGAACGCAGCTTCAAGCGCCGCCACGCCTCGCGAGGATCGGCGGCATACGTTGCGGGATTCGTTAAAACGGCCATTTCCTCGCGCACCCACGACGCGCGGTCGTTTTCCTCGAGCATCTCTTTCAACTTAAGGTAAACGCGGCGCAGATGAGTCACGTCGCCCAAAGCGTAAACGAGTTGCTTGTCGGACAAGGGACGCCGAGCCCAATCGGTGAAACGGCTGGTTTTATCGATTTTCGCCCCCGCCAGAGAGGAGGCCAAAGTCTCATAGCTGGCGGACTCGCCGAATCCGCAGACCATAGCCGCCACTTGCGTATCGAACATCGGCGACGGAATGGATTTGGTGAGATTAAAAAAGATTTCGACATCCTGCCGAGCGGCATGGAAGACCTTAACCACAGAAGGATCATTCATCAATTCAAACAAAGGGGTAAGATCGATATCTTCAGCTAAAGGATCAACGGCGATAGCCTCGTCGGCGCCCCCGATTTGGATCAGGCAGACCTTGGGCCAAAAGGTGCGTTCGCGCATAAATTCAGTATCGACGGTAACGAAATCCGTCCCCTTCTGGCGCGCGCAGAAGTCCGAAAGGGCCTTGGTTGTGGTTATCAGAGACATCGGAGAATCGGCCTTTTTGTTGAAAGGCTGGAATATCACCTCTTCCGCGCGCCGCCAACCCCTTCCGCTTGAAACCGCCCATTTCTTGCCATATACACGATGCATTCCGTTTTTTAGAAGGATTCTCTTCATGAACACGCCGACGCCGCCGAAAGAAGCTCCCGCCAATCCCCCGATGCCGATGTTTTACGGATCGCCGCGCCCCTTGGATCGCGCGCGCGACGGCAAGATGAAGCTCAACCGCCCGACGAGCTTTAAGTTCGCGGCGAAAACGAACGCGATTCCGCTCTTGATCGACGAGTTTCCGATGGCGGCGTCTTACTACCCCATCGTCTTCGCGGACGGCCCGTCGCCGGTTCCGGCGGCTGTGGTAGGCCTTAAGAACGACGAAAACCTGTTCATCAAAGCGGACGGATCATGGGTTCCGGGATCGTATCTTCCGGCTTACGTGCGCCGTTATCCGTTTATCCTGATGGACGATCCGGCGAACAAGCAATTCGTGCTCTGCATCGACGAAAAGTGCGATCTCTTGAAGGAAGACGGCGAATTCGCGCTGTTCGACGGAGAGAAGCCGAGCGATTTTACCAAAAGCGCGATGGATTTCTGCGCGGCCTTGCGCCAGCAGGGCGACGCGACGGACGCGTTTGTCAAGGATCTCAAAGAGCACGATCTTCTGGTCTCTAATAATGCCGAGATTACGGCGCCCGACGGAACCAAGTTTCATCTCAGCGGCTTTCTGGTGATCGATCCCAAGAAGTTCGACGCCCTGCCCGACAGCGTCATCATCCAATGGCGCAAGAAAGGTTGGCTTGGCCTGATCTACGCGCATTTGCTGTCGTCCCACAGGTGGCAAACGCTGGTCTCGCTGACGGCGGAGAAGAAATGAGGGCCTTTTTCGCCGCCCTTTTTCTCCTGATATACGCCCTGCCCGCCGAGGCTCAAACGCCGCAACATGCCCTCGCTTTGCATGGAAAGCCCCGCTATTCCGCAGCGTTTACGCACTTCGATTACGTCAATCCCAACGCGCCCAAAGGGGGCGATTTGCATCTGGCGTCAATCGGGACGTTCGACACGCTCAATCCCTTTACGCTCAAGGGCGTCGCCGCCGACGGTGCCGGACTGGTTTTCGATACGCTCATGACGCGCTCTTTGGACGAGCCGTTCAGCCAGTACGGCCTGATCGCCGAGAGTGTAGCTATCGCCCCCGACCGTTCGTGGGTCTCTTACAAGCTGCGCCCCGAGGCGCGCTTTCACGACGGTTCGCCGATTACGCCCGACGATGTCGTGTTTTCGTTCGAAATCCTGCGCGACAAGGGGCACCCGTTCTACCGCAGTTATTTTAAGGACGTCGTCCGGGCCGAAAAAACGGGCCCGCGCGAAGTCCGTTTCGTCTTCCGCGACGGAAAGAACGCTGAGCTTGCCATGATTATCGGCGAACTGCCGATTCTTGCGAGGCGCAGTTGGGAAGGCAAGGACTTCGCCGCCACGACGCTCGACAAAGTCATGGGCAGCGGGCCTTACAAGATCGAGAGCCTGACGCCCGGACGCAACATAACGTATGCCCGCGTCAAGGATTGGTGGGCGGCGGATTTACCGGCTAATAAGGGCCGCTACAACTTCGATCGCATGATCTACGATTATTACCGCGACGCGACCGTGGCAACCGAAGCTTTTTTCGCGGGGCGCTACGATTACCGCTTCGAAAACATCGCCAAGAACTGGGCGCTCAATTACAACACGCCCGCCGTCAAGCAAGGCCTCATCAGGCAACAGGTCATTAAAAACGAACTGCCGTCCGGCATGCAGGCCTTCATCCTCAACGTGCGCCGCCCGCTGTTTCAGGATCGCCGCGTGCGCGAAGCCTTGGGCTATGCGTTCGATTTCGAATGGTCGAACAAAAACTTCGCCTACGGCGCGTATGGCCGCACGTCGAGTTATTTCGAAAATTCCGAGCTGGCGGCCAAGGGCCTCCCCTCGCCGGAAGAGATCAAGCTTCTCGAGCCCTACCGCGGCAAGGTACCGGACGAGGTTTTCTCGAAAGAATTCGTCCTGCCCAAAACGGACGGCAACGGCGACAACAGGGCCAATCTGCGCCAGGCGGCGGACTTGCTGCGCGAGGCCGGATGGACGCTTAAAAAAGGAGTCCTGACCGATGCGGCGGGACGGCGCTTTGCGTTTGAGATACTCGAATCCGACCCGATGTTCGAACGCTGGATACAGCCCTTTTTGCGCAATCTCGAAAGGCTGGGCATCAAGGCGACGCTCCGGCTTGTCGATGCGTCGCAATTCCAGAACCGGATGAACGACTTCGATTTCGACATGACGATCGGCGTCTTCGGGCAATCTTTATCGCCCGGCAACGAGCAAACGGATTATTGGGGGTCGAGCAAAGCCAATCTCAAAGGCAGCCGCAACCTGATCGGCGTGAGCGACCCCGTTGTGGACGACCTGATCGGCAAGCTTGTCGCCGCCAAAAGCCGCGAAGACCTCGTCGTGGCCTGCCGCGCGCTGGATCGCGTGTTGCTGTGGCAGTATTACGTCATCCCGCATTGGTACATCGGCACGTACCGCATTGCGTACTGGGACAAGTTCGGCGAACCGGACATCGCGCCCAAATACGGCCTCGCCGTCACCGACAGCTGGTGGATCGATCCGGAGAAAGCGGCCAAAATCAACGCCGCCCAAAATCGGAAATAGCGTTTATATGTTTTTAAAGACAACTTCGTCGGAATCGAAGAATTCTTGCGTGTATTTCACGGCGACGTCGGCATCGAAACTTTTACAGGTATAAATATCGACCGAGAAAAACAAACGGGGCCTATCCCACGCATAGAAATGCGCGCCGCTCGCCTCCCAATGAACCCATCCGGCCCATCCATACAACGGAGATTTATGGGTAACCGGTTTGGTCAGCAACGTCATATCAATCGCTAAAGATAGCCCCGATAAATAGTCGATAATCTTTTCTGAAGATATCGGCTCTTTCGGCACAGCCTCAATAATAAGCCTCTGCCTATAGATATCGGGGGCTAAATTCTTCATGGGCGTATTATTTTGCCTGCATCATGGCTATAGCCGTGTCCGGCATCCGGCACGAGAACCCCCACTCGTTGTCGTACCAGCTCATGACGCGGACGAACGTCCCGCCGATGACCTTGGTTTCGCTCAGCGCGAAGATCGACGAATGCGGATCGTGGTTGAAGTCCGACGACACGAGCGGCTCGGTATACGCTCCCAAAACGCCTTTCAGAGCGCCGTTCGAAGCCGCCAAAATCGCCTGATTGATTTCGTCCACCGACGTCGCGCGCTTGGCGACGAACTTCAAGTCCACGACCGAAACGTTCGGGGTCGGCACGCGCATGCAGGTGCCGTCCAATTTGCCCTTCAGGGCGGGCAGAACCTTGCCCACCGCCTTGGCCGCGCCCGTGGAGGTGGGGATCATATTGATCGCCGCCGCACGCGCGCGGTGCAGGTCTTTGTGCACCGTATCGACCGTGCGCTGATCGCCCGTGTACGAATGGATCGTCGTCATAAAGC